>NZ_CBDLAM010000043.1:0-24028 GCF_965301125.1 Anaerosporobacter sp.
TTGTAATTTACAACTCTTTTATGTATAATTAGTTTAATAAAAGGATTTCCAAATTTAATCGAAAATGAATAGTTCCAACCATTCTGTTAATCCTTTAGATAACGACAAACAGAATGTTAAGGTTGATAAGAAATGATTTTCGACCTACTTTGGAAAGGAGCATATTAGCTAGAATGCTTGAAAAGATTGATTTGAATAAAAAGATAGATAAGAAAGAATCCAAAGCAGTTATTGAGAAACTATCTACAAAATTGTCATATCTACAAAGAATCTGCAAAGATGAACAGATTCCCACTACTATTTTATTTGAAGGCTTTGGTGCCTCGGGGAAAGGAACCATGATAAACCAATTGATTCAGCCACTTGATCCGCGAGGCTTTTTAGTGTATTCCATACAAAGGCCTACAGTGGAAGAAGTTAAGAGGCCATATTTGTGTCGATTCTTTTCAAAATTACCGTCAAAAGGTCGAATTGCATTATTTGATCGGAGCTGGTATAGAAGAGTATTAAATGATCGAATTGATAAGATTACAAATAAAGAAGAATTAGAGTGTGCATTTGACGAAATCAACAACTTTGAAAAGTTATTAACGGACGATGGAATGGTTATTATTAAATTCTTTTTGTATATAACAAAGAAAGAGCAAAAAGAACGATTTGAAAAGTTAAGAAATCAAAAGCAACTGCATGGCGTGTGAAAAAACGTGATCTTAGGCAAAATAAGCATTATGAAGAGTATTTAAAGATGAATAACGAGATGATTGAGAATACAGACACTAAGAATGCTCCTTGGACTATTATTGAGGCAATGGATTTTGAATATGCACAAGTAAAGATTATGAAAACTGTTGTTGTAAGATTAGAAGAAGAGTTATTAAAGCGAAAAGAACTTTTAGGAATGCAGAATCAGGTTACACGCATTGGGAATACTGAGTTAGTTACTGCTACTTTTCCTAATGAAGTGGAGCCTGTTGATGATATAAGAACCCATGTTTTAGATGGAATAGATTTGTCAAAGGACATTAGTAAAGAAGAATATAAGAAGAAGCTACACAAACTTGGAGAAAAACTATCTTTGTTGCATAGTGATATGCACCGAAAAAAAATTCCTGTAATACTAGTTTTTGAAGGTTGGGATGCAGCAGGTAAGGGTGGGGCAATAAAAAGAATTACAAAGAATCTTGACCCAAGAGGGTATGAGGTTAATCCAATCAGTGCACCCAATGATGTAGAGAGCGCACATCATTATCTTTGGCGATTTTATAATACGTTTCCTAAGGTAGGACATTTAGCAATTTATGACCGTTCCTGGTATGGAAGAGTATTAGTGGAAAGAGTAGAAGGATTTTGTAGTGAAGAAGAATGGAAGAGAGCTTATCACGAGATTAATGAGATGGAAGAACATCTTAATAACTCTGGAGCATTGATAATCAAATTCTGGTTGCATATTGATAAAGATGAACAAGAGAGACGATTTAAGGCAAGACAATCAAATCCTGAAAAGTCATGGAAGATTACAGAGGAGGACTGGAGAAACCGTGAGAAGTGGGATGAATATGTGAAAGCTGTTGACGAGATGCTTGTTAAGACATCAACAACCTATGCTCCTTGGGTGGTTGTAGAAGGGAATTCTAAGCATTATGCAAGAATTAAAGTTTTAGAGACTGTAGTACAAGCATTGGAGAAAAGTTTACTATAGAAAAGTTTATCATAAAATTAAGATGTCAGTTAATAAATGAGGGGGATAAAGATAATGGAAGTTATATTAAGAACTGAAGATTTGTCTATAAGATTTGGAAATCATTTATTATTTTCAAATGCAAATCTTATGTTTGAAAAAGGAAAAACGATTGCATTGATTGGGCCTAATGGTACGGGAAAAAGCACATTATTGAAGATAATTGCAGGGATAGTGAAACCAACGAAAGGATATGTAATTTATGATCCGAATTTAAAATTTAACTATGTTCCTGATCGGTTTCCTAAGTTAAATCTAAACATGGAAGAACTGCTAACGAATATGGCAGTTCTCGATGGATTAGAAAAAGAAGAAAGTCAGAAAAAGTTAGAATATTATTATGATTTATTCCAAGTAAAAGAGATGATACATACGCCGCTTAAGTATCTTTCAAAAGGTACTTTACAAAAAGTTTCTGTTATTCAGGCACTCATGGGAAAATCAGATATACTTTTATTAGATGAGCCATTATCAGGCCAAGATATTGTATCTGAGAGGAATTTTATAAAAGAGATAAAGAAATTACAAAAGAAGGATACGACAATTTTATTATGTTGTCATGAACCTTATTTGATTGACCAATTAGCAGATAAAGTATATGAAATTAAAGGACAGCTATGGAAAGAAAAGAAAACGGAGCTACTTGATTATGCTGATAATACAGTAGTAACTGTGAGTGGATATCCTGAAAACCTCTTGAAAGAATGGTTGATATCAAACGGTTCAATTAAGGTATTTAAAGAACTTGATAAAACAATTCTGTTTTGTAGTTCGACAGATACACAGAGAATTCTTTTGCAACTATTAGAGGATAAGTATGAAATAACGGACTGCCATATGTTTGGTAGAGAGGAGGATTATATTTATGTTAAGAGCATTCATGAATCTAGGTAATAAAAACTACTTGAAGTCAAACAAGTTAATCCTACCACTAATAGTGTTTTTTGCTTACTTTGGAATAGCTTATAGTGTTGGACCACAAAAAGTTATTGGTTCGTTAATAGTACAAGCAATTTTTATGTTTTTTCTAATGGTTGTGATTTCTGTTACATATTGTGATTCGGAATATGAAGTATTAGAACAGATATTTATTATGAAGGCTGGATATAATAACAAACATCTTATATATATAAGTAAAATACTTGTATTAAGTCGAATGTTAGGGATTTTGACCATTATAAGTTCCACATATCCATTTATTCGATATTATTTTGGTTTTTCTAGTTTGTTTGATCGTAGCCCCCTTATTACTGACTGGTTACTTGGATTGATAGTAATCTTTGAATTTGGTTTTTTGGGAATGCTAATCGGTCTTGTTTTCAATCAATCATGGATACATTCAAGAAAAATGCAAATCTGTATGATTGTGTTAGTTGCATTACTTGCAGTTGTCTTGAATGGGGTTGTTGAAGATATCTCTTTTTTACGTTTTATAGCATGGATTATACCACCGATAAGCTCAATTTCAAAAGAAATTAACAAGAGTGAATATGTCTCTATTAATGCGTTTTGGGCACTTGGGAAAGGATTAATCTATTGTGTAGTTTATGTATTTCTTTATCTAGCAATTATGGTTAACTCAATGAATGGAAGAAGTATTATAGGCGTTAATAAAAAGAATAAGTAACTTTAATAATAGGTTTCAAAATAGCACTTGAAAAAGCCATAAGAATCGAGTACAATATATCGTTGAGTAAAGATATGTTCAATTATATATTCTTTTGGAGGTGCATATGAAACATTTAATTAGTCCCCTTGATTTATCCGTTACAGAACTTGAAGAGATACTTACTTTGGCAGAAGAGATTATTAATGAGCCAAAGAAATATTCCAATGTTTGTAATGGTAAAAAAATCGCGACGTTATTTTATGAACCAAGTACACGAACACGACTTAGTTTCGAAGCTGCTATGCTGAATCTAGGTGGTAGTGTACTTGGTTTTTCTTCTGCTGATTCGAGTTCTGCTGCAAAAGGTGAAAGTGTAGCGGATACTATTCGAGTGATATCAAGTTATGCAGATATCTGTGCAATGCGTCATCCGAAGGAAGGTGCACCGTTGGTAGCGGCAAATTATTCAAGTATTCCTGTTATTAATGCAGGGGATGGTGGACATAATCACCCAACACAAACATTAACAGATCTGTTAACAATTAAGAATTTGAAAGGCCGTCTTAATAATTTAACAGTAGGATTTTGTGGTGATTTAAAATTTGGTAGAACAGTACATTCTTTAATCAATGCTTTAGTACGATATGATAATATTAACTTTGTATTAATATCACCGAATGAACTTAAGATTCCAGATTATCTACGTAAAGAAGTAATTGAAGAGAATAATGTTCCATACAAAGAAGTGAAAGTACTAGAGCAAGTTATGCCAGAGTTAGATATACTCTATATGACTCGAGTTCAAAAGGAACGTTTCTTCAACGAAGAAGATTACATTCGTTTAAAAGATAGTTTTATATTAGACGCTAAGAAGATGGAATTAGCAAAAGAGGATATGTTGGTAATGCACCCACTACCTCGTGTAAATGAAATTGCAACAGAAGTTGATTCGGATCATAGAGCTGTATACTTCAAACAAGCAGAATATGGCGTATATGTCCGCATGGCATTAATTATGAAATTATTGGAGGTAACAGGATGCTAAATATAGGTGGATTAACAACTGGTATCGTAATTGATCATATTATAGCTGGTGGAGCAATGGATATCTATTCCTACTTGAATCTTGAAAAATTAGATTGTAGTGTTGCTATTATCAAAAATGCGAAAAGTAATAAGATGGGTAAGAAAGATATCATTAAAATTGATGGAAATCTAGACATCGATTTGGATATGCTTGGTGTACTTGACCATAACATTACTGTCAATATTATTGAAAATGGTACAATAAAAGAAAAAAAGAATTTGCAATTACCTGAAAAAGTGTTTAATATTATAAAATGTAGGAACCCAAGATGTATTACATCGATTGAACAAGAACTACCACATGCATTTAAATTAACAAACAAAGAAAAAGGTATTTACCGTTGTATCTACTGCGAGCAATCTTTTAAAGATCAAAAAATATAAGAGTGATAAAGGGGTCCTCTTTGCGATGGTTGTAGCATATATTATACCATTGTGGAGGATTTTCTTTATTCGAATTACTAAGGTTTATACAACACAGAAGAGAATTAGGAGGCTTTATTAATATGAAAAAATTAATACTAGTAACATCACCACCTGCAAGTGGAAAAACATTTATCTCAAAGGAATTGGCAAAGGCGTTAAAGCATATTGTATATCTTGACAAAGATACAGTAATTCCTTTATCAAACAAGATATTCGAAGTGGCAAACCAAGAAAACAATCGTAGTTCTGAGTTCTTTGAAACATATGTTAGAGATGCAGAATATGTTGCAATTATTGACCTCGCGTTAGAAGCACTTGAATATGAAGATAAAGTTTTAATCAATGCTCCGTTTACGCGTGAGATTCATGATGCTACATATATGAAGAATTTTAAAGCACAAGTCAATGAAAAAGGTGCTGAGTTAGTTGTTGTATGGGTTGATACAGATTTAGAAGTTATTCGCCAAAGAATGATTGACCGTGGGTCAGAAAGAGATACTTGGAAGCTTGAAAACTGGGACGAATATGTTGCAACAAGAGAATTTAATCTTCCAGAAGTTCTTACTGAAGAAGGTGTAGTAGATTCACTAATTATTTTCCATAACTCTAGCGAGGAAGAATTCGATCAATCTATGGAAGCAATACTTCGTGATTTCGAATAAGATATAAAGAACTAAAAAATGACTGATACAGATTTTGTATCAGTCATTTTTATGTTAATATTAATCGTTTCTAGATGCTTCTGTATTATCAGCATTGTTATCTTTCTTAGTTTCTTTCTTAGTGTCCTTATTCGTTTTCTTATCCTTAACTTCGTAATTTTCTGTACCAGCTAATTCATAACATACAACAGCGGTACCTTTGCTGATATTTTCATAAATTAACTTAGCCACTTTAGGTGGAAGATTGATACAGCCATGAGAACCTTTTGTAAGATAGATATCTTTACCAAAATCAGTTCGCCAATTAGCATCATGAAGTCCTATATTACCGTTAAAAGGCATCCAGTATTGGACAGGAGTTTCGTAATCTTCACCAACTAAAGTTGCTTCACGCTCTTTGTAAGTTATACCATAAGTTCCTACAGGAGTAGCATGACCTCTTGCAACGTTACCAGATACAAAATCCGATTCAGTTATTTTTTTACCATCTTTGTAATAGAACAAATGTTGCGCTGTAAGATTAATCTCTACATAGGTATTTCCAATATCATCACTGCCATATTGTTGTGCTGTTTGGTAATAATTTGGTTGCTTAACTGCTTGTGTACCTGATTTAATAGCTTCGATAATTTCTTGTCGTTCAGCAACACGATTTAGCCACCAACCATAATCTCCACCAACAATTGTTATTGTTTTGTCATAACTTGTTTTGAAAGTACGCTTTCTGCCGAAAGAGTTATAGTTTTTACCAATGTAATCGACATAATCTTTAACTTTTTCCTCGTCTAAAACAACCTGATTGTCTTCGTCGACAGACAACCAAGTATGTATGGTGGATCCATCTAATACTTCGGTAACATCACCAAAGTGATATGTTAAGACAGTACTTGTATATTGATTCAAGGTGTCACGTAAAGCAATTAATGTCGCATCATCACTAGCAACAGTTGGTTTTACATAACAATCTAGATCTTCTAGTGATATGTTTTCTTCAAAGCCTGATACAGCTTCTTCGATATAGTTAATTACCTTTTGTGTCTTAAGCTTTGTTCCTTGAGTAGCCTCAATAATTGTATAACCATCTTCTGTATAGTCAGAGATATGTGCATTCTCTGGCTCCACAAATATAGCCGGATCGAAGGCGTCAAGTTCATTTATCTTTTGTTTAAGTTTTTCTTCATCATAGGATACCATTGATGAAAATTCATATTCTGCTTTCTTACCAAATGCTGTAAACCACTTGAACGGTGATTGTTTCTCAATTAAATCTTCTAAGCTATTACCAAATGTTATAGTAAAATCAATATCAGAACCCAGAATTTGTTCTTCTATATCGCCACGTTCTTTAATCGTTAATACATAATTATCAGCTTCATATTTTAGTAACTTCATTGCTTCTTCCACTGTTTTGTTTGAGCAATCAATACCATTAATGATAGTATTCTTATAGTAATGATTGCTATAATATTTTACAGCTAGAAAGTAGCCTGCTACTAGGATGACAATTAAGGTAAGAAAACTTCCAATTAGTAGTCTGTTTGATAAGAAACTACGTTTTTTAGTTGTTCTACTATTCATAAGTTTCCTCCATAATAAGAATTCATTCAGTGACTATGTCATATCCCCCTTAAGAAATATACGAGATAACAATAGACACTTCATAAGAATATCATAACACACAGGTTTAAAAGTTCAAGTAGAGATGTAAAATTCTTCGAGGAAAATTGAGGAAGGATTATATCCAGTTTGAATTGTCACTTGTTTTGAAATTTATTCTATCTTACGCAACTTATACGTCAGATAGAATAAGGAAATCGTAGAATGAAACTAAAAATTAATTGACAAATTGTAACACCTAGGTTATTATGAAAGTAGAAATGTGCTCGAGCACATTTTAAGGTTTAATATAGCAAAGTGATAGGGTTGAAAGAATATAAAATAATAAGAAAGGAGCCATGCGTGCCCGCTTTCAACTTAATTTTTGGGCGTATCGCATAAAGTATGCGATGTGCATGGAGGTAGACGATGAAGAATATTCCAGTTGTTAAATTAGGTATCGTAGCAGTAAGTAGAGATTGTTTCCCAATGTCATTATCAGAAAGTAGAAGAGTAGAGGTTGTTAAAGCTTATACTAAAAAGTATGGTGACATTTATGAATGTCCAACTGTAATTGAAAATGAAGTTCACATGATGAAAGCATTAAAGGAAGTTAATGAAGCAGGCTGTAATGCATTGGTAGTTTATCTTGGTAACTTCGGACCTGAATCATCAGAAGCATTATTAGCGAAGAATTTTGATGGACCAGTTATGTTTGTAGCTGCAGCAGAAGAAAAAGGTAATAGCTTATTAGATGGTCGTGGTGATGCATACTGTGGTATGTTGAATGCCAGCTATAGCTTAAAACTTCGTAATATTAAAGCGTACATACCAGAATATCCAGTTGGCACTCCTAGTGAAGTAGCTGATATGATAGCAGAATTCCTACCAATTGCAAGAACAATTAATGGACTTAATAATTTGAAAATTATTTCTTTTGGGCCACGTCCTCAAGATTTCTTAGCATGTAACGCACCAATCAAACAATTATACAATGTAGGTGTTGAGATACAAGAAAATTCAGAATTAGATTTATTTGCTGCATTCAATGAACACGCAAATGACCCAAGGATTCCTGAAGTAATCAAAGATATGGAAGAGGAACTTGGTCAAGGTAACAAGATGCCAGGAATCCTTCCTAAACTTGCTCAATTCGAAATAACCTTACTTGACTGGATGGAGGCAAATAAAGGATCAAGAGAATACGTTGTATTCGCAAATAAATGTTGGCCTTCCTTCCAAACACAGTTCGGATTTGTTCCATGTTATGTTAATAGCCGTCTAACTTCTAGAGGTATTCCAGTGGCGTGTGAAGTAGATATATACGGAGCTTTAAGTGAATACATCGGTACTTGCATTAGTGAAGATGCTGTTACATTACTTGATATTAACAACTCTGTTCCAGCAGATATGTATGAAGAAGAAATCAAAGGAAACCATAATTACACACACAAAGATACATTTATGGGATTCCATTGTGGTAATACTCCATCTTGTAAATTATCTTCTTCTTCTATGAAAAATCAAAAAATTATGGCAAGAAGCTTAGAACCAAATCAAGAGCCAAACATCACACGCGGTACGTTAGAAGGAGATATTGCTCCGGGTAAGATTACATTCTTCCGTCTACAAAGTACATCAGATGCCCAGTTAAAAGCATATGTAGCAGAAGGTGAAGTTCTTCCAGTGGCAACTCGTTCCTTTGGATCAATAGGTGTATTCGCCATTCCTGAGATGGGACGATTCTACCGCCATGTATTAATTGAAAAGAATTATCCACACCATGGTGCAGTAGCATTTGGACATTTTGGAAAAACTCTATTTGAAGTATTCAAGTACTTAGATGTAGAAGATATTGGATTTAACCAACCAAAAGGAATGCTTTACAAAACTGAGAATCCATTTACATAAATATTAGAATAAGCTATTATAGATGCAGATAAGGATTTTGGAGGTACAATATGGCAGTAACAATAAAACAGATTGCAGAGGCATGTAATATATCAAGAGGCACCGTAGATCGTGTACTGAATAATCGTGGAAAAGTAAAACCTGAAACGGAGAAACTTATTAAAGAAACTGCCAAACGCTTAGGATATGTACCAAACCCAGCGGGTAAAGCCCTAGCTGCACAAAAGAAAAATCATGTTATAGGGATACTTCTCATCTCAGAAGGAAACCGATTCTTCGATGAAGTAATAGCTGGAATTGAACGTGCTGAGCAGGAAATCAAATCATATGGAGTTGGTATCCTGCTAAGAACAATGAGAGGCTATCAGATTGAGAGACAGCTTGACTTGATTGATGAGATGAAGGATCAGATTCATTTTCTAATTCTTAATCCTATGAATGATGAAAGAATTGCTAAAAAGATTGATGAACTTACAGAAGAAGGAATAGAAGTACTAACGATTAATACAGATATAGAAGATTCCAAAAGAATTAGCCACATTGGTTGTAATTATCAAAGAAGTGGTGAGACTGCTGCAGGCCTTTTGGGATTAATTACTGGTGGTGTGTCGAAAATCGGAATAGCAACTGGTACGCCGATGCTTTCTGGACATAATCAAAGGATTAGTGGATTCTATACGATCTGTAAAGAGAAATATCCGGATATGGAAATCGTAGACATTATCGAAACTAATGATGATGATACATGTGCCTATGAAAATGCAAAAGAAATGTTAAGTAAGTATACGGACATGACAGCACTTTATATTGTTGCAGCTGGTACGGTTGGTGTATGTAAAGCAGTAAAAGAAGCAGGATTAGTAGATAAGATTACAATAATAGCATCTGACTTAATACCTGAAACCCGTGAATTGATTGAGGAAGGAATTATAAAGGCTACGATATGCCAGCAACCATTCACTCAGGGTTACAAAGCAGTCCATATGGCTTTTCAATATTTGGTGAGTAATATTACACCAATGAAAGAATTGAATATTATTAAGAATGAAATCAAGATTCTAGAGAATATGAATTAATGGAGGAAGATTGATGTTGAAGATTCAAAAAGTTACAGATGTAAGTTTTAAAAAATACGGACGTGTTCTTAAAGATTACGATACAACAAACATTGTTAAGATTCTTGAAACTACACCATTACCAGCTGATGTTATCTATGTACCATCAGCATCTGAGTTAGAAACAGAAGAAATTATGGACTACTTTACAAACAATGTGTATGGAGGACTTCCGGTACAAGTGGGTTATTGTAATGGACATAATCATACCTTGAATGCATTAGAGTATCACAGAAGTTCTGAAATAAATATTGCCTCCAAAGACTTAATTCTTCTACTTGGTATGCAACAAGATATGGAAGATGATTTTACATATGATACGTCTAAGGTAGAAGCATTTATTTTACCAGCTAATACCGCAATTGAAGTATATGCAACAACACTTCATTATGCTCCTTGTGATGCAACAGAAGCAGGATTTAGGTGTGTAGTTGTTCTTCCAAAAGATACGAATCTTGACCTTGTGAAGAAACCAACTAATGGAAAAGGTGAAGAAGCTTTACTATTTGCTAGAAACAAATGGCTTGTAGCACATGAAGAATCAGGACTTGATAAAGACGGTGCATTCATTGGCTTAAAAGGGGATAATTTAACGGTTTAGGTTTAATACTAACAAAAAAGGAGATAGTAAAATGAAATTCTTTATTGATACTGCAAATGTCGAAGATATTAAAAAAGCAAATGATATGGGTGTTATCTGTGGTGTTACTACAAACCCATCTCTAATTGCAAAAGAAGGTAGAGATTTTAAACAAGTTATTGCTGAAATTGCTTCCATCGTTGATGGACCAATCAGTGGAGAAGTGAAAGCTACGACTGTAGATGCAGAGGCTATGATCGCAGAAGGTAGAGAAATTGCAAAGATCCATCCTAATATGGTAGTTAAAATTCCAATGACAGTAGAAGGGTTAAAAGCAACGAAAGTACTAGCTAGTGAAGGTATCAAAGTAAATGTTACTTTAATCTTCTCAGCTAACCAGGCGTTATTAGCTGCAAGAGCAGGGGCTGCCTACGTATCTCCATTCCTTGGACGCCTTGATGATATCTCTCAACCAGGAATCGACTTAATCCGTACAATTGCTGATATCTTCGATATCCATGGTATTGAATCAGAAATTATCTCTGCAAGTGTACGTAACCCTATCCATGTTACTGACTGTGCTTTAGCAGGTGCTGATATCGCCACTGTTCCATATTCAGTTATAGAACAAATGACAAAACATCCATTAACGGATCAAGGAATAGAAAAATTCCAATCAGACTATAAAGCTGTATTTGGCGAATAAGTTTATAAAAAATGCGAAACTCGTAAGATTAGATAGTAAAGAGTTTCGCATTTTTTGACACTAAGAATTGTATATTGTTGAAACAACTGCCTTTCCATCACGGTCTAATAGAGGTGTTAATCCACCTGCACTTCCATTTGTATGATAGATATAATTTACTCCAGTGGTCTTATCCACCCAAATTTCTGTAATCGTTAGTACACCTTGTGTATAAACTTTTTCAAATCTTTCGTCTGATTTCCCCATTGTATCCTCCTTATTAAGTATTTTATATTAATAGTAAAAAACTGAAATACCATATTTTACTATTAATAATCATAATTATAATCTAAATAATATCCCATATCAATATTAAGCTTATTATTAACGAATTAATAATAATTTGTCATAATATAATGGAAAACCCATAACGACTACTGTATAATGTAACTTATCGGAAGGAAATCAAGCACGAACGAAGTGAGTATTTGATTTCACCCGATAAGTTAGCGATAGAACGGAGTTCTAGAGCTAAATCAGCGAAGCGAAGTGCAGGTGATTGCTCGGAAGGAAATCAAGCACGAACGAAGTGAGTATTTGATTTCACCCGATAAGTTAGCGATAGAACGGAGTTCTAGAGCTAAATCAGCGAAGCGAAGTGCAGCTGATTGCTCGGAAGAAAATCAAGCACGAACAAGTGAGTATTTGATTTCACCCGATAAGTTAGCGATAGAACGAATAGATAGGAGCAAAAATGAAGATTTATTTAGTACGACATGGTGAAACAGATTGGAATATCGAAAGACGTTTTCAAGGTATTGAAGATATTCCTTTGAACGATACAGGAAGAAAACAAGCAAGGGATTGCGGGCAAGCGTTAACCTCATTTTCGTTTGCAGCAATATATGCAAGTCCATTACAACGTGCATATGAAACAGCAAATATTATAGCCGATCTACTGAATGTATATCATAAGGCAAATAATACGAATGATCCTTTGTTTACGGTTATAGAGGATTCTCGCTTGATCGAACGAGATTTCGGTAAAGTATCAGGATTATTGCCAGAGGAACGAAATGCCTTACTTGAATCGGGAGAAGATACTAATATGGAAGCGTTTGAACATCTGACAAAACGTATTATGGCAGCGATGAAAGAATATCAAGAAAAACATAGGAACCAGAATGTATTAGTTATAACCCATGGAGGTGTAATTAATGCTATATTGCACGTTCTTTCAAAGGGTGAGATTGGTACGGGTAAAACATTAGTAGCCAATACGAGTATTGCTATCTTAGATGATCAAGAAGGAAATCTGAAAATCAAGGCATATAATAAGAAAATTTAGTATTAATAAATATTCATCTCTTACTATTTTATATAAAATAATTGCATTTCCTAAGTATTGCGTTTATAATTAATTAGAAAGTTTAATTTAATACGTTAATGCGAAAATATTATAAAGCAAAGACGTTTTTTTTTAGATTGTACTTAAATTAACTTATGATTGTAATATTGTGTCATATTAGAGTGAACTATATAAATTGATATAGCACAATAATTCAACATACATATTTAAAGGAAGAGGAGATAGATAGATGATTAAACTTTATGATAATGGTGTTTACCTGTTAAATGGAACAGAAATCATTGAAGATAATAAGGAAGTAAAAGCAGCACTTGCTTCTAAACTAGGCGATAAAACAATTACAAAAGAAGAAGCAGCGAAGAATACAATAGCGTATGGAATTCTTGAAAAACATAATACTTCTGGAAATATGAATAAGTTAAAAATCAAATTTGATAAATTAGCATCTCACGATATTACTTTCGTAGGTATTATTCAAACAGCAAGAGCTTCAGGGTTAGAAGAGTTCCCTATTCCATATATATTAACAAACTGTCATAACAGCTTGTGTGCTGTTGGTGGAACAATCAATGAAGATGATCACATGTTTGGCCTCTCTTGCGCTAAGAAATACGGCGGTATGTATGTACCACCTCATCAAGCAGTAATTCATCAATTTGCGCGAGAAGTATTAGCTTCTTGTGGACAGATGATCCTTGGTTCGGATAGCCACACTCGTTATGGAGCATTAGGTACTATGGCAGTTGGTGAAGGTGGACCAGAGCTTGTAAAACAATTATTAAGCAAAACATACGATATCAATATGCCAGGTGTGATAGGGGTATATCTTACTGGAAAACCTAGAAAGGGTGTTGGTCCTCAAGATATTGCGCTTGCAATAATCGGAGCAGTATTTGCTAATGGTTATGTTAATAATAAAGTAATGGAATTCGTTGGCGATGGTATTGATAACTTAAGCGTAGATTATCGTATCGGAATCGATGTTATGACAACAGAAACAACTTGCTTATCATCTATTTGGAAAACGGATAATCAAGTAAAAGACTTCTATGCAATTCATGGTAGGGTAGGTGAATATAAAGAGTTAGAACCAAAACAAGTTGCTTATTATGATGGAATGGTTTACGTTGATTTAGCAGAGATTAAACCAATGATTGCTATGCCATTCCACCCAAGTAATGTATATACAATTGACGAATTAAATGCCAACATTTACGATATCTTAGATGAAGTAGAGAAGAAAGCATTGATAAGTCTTGACAACCCTAATATTAATTTCACTCTAAAAGATAAAGTTAAGAATGGTAAATTATATGTTGAACAAGGTGTTATCGCAGGATGTGCAGGTGGTGGATATGAAAATATCTGTGATGCTACGGATATATTAGATGGTAAATACATAGGTTCAGATGAATTTAGTTTAAGTGTATATCCAGCCAGCCAACCAGTGTATCTTGAACTTGTTAGGAACGGAAGAATTGCAAAATTAATGGAAACAGGTGCAACAGTAAGATCGGCATTCTGTGGACCATGTTTTGGTGCCGGTGATGTTCCTGCAAACGGTGCTTTCAGTATCCGACATACAACTCGAAACTTCCCTAATCGTGAAGGATCTAAGATTACAAGTGGACAAGTTGCTTCTGTAGCCCTTATGGATGCTCGTTCTATTGCAGCAACAGCAGCGAACCAAGGTTATTTAACATCAGCAGAAGATATAGATGTGAACTTCACTAAGCCAAAATATTTCTATGATAGCAAGGTTTATGATAACCGTGTATATAATGGTATTGGTAAACCTAGGAAAGATACTGAAATTAAATTTGGTCCTGGTATTGTTGACTGGCCTTCTATGATAGAACTAGCAGATGATATCTTATTAAAAGTAGTTTCTGAAATACATGACCCTGTAACAACAACAGATGAATTAATTCCATCCGGAGAAACATCATCATACCGTTCAAATCCACTTGGATTAGCTGAATTTACTTTATCACGTAAAGATCCGGCTTATGTTGGTCTTGCTAAAGAAGTTCGTGCAGTAGAAGAAGTCAGACGTACGAATACATGTCCTATGAGAGAGAATGAAGAGTTCAACAAGGCATTTACAGCAATCAAGTCAGCTTATCCAGATTTAAAGGCTAGAGAGACCGAAATTGGAAGTGTAATCTATGCTGTTAAGCCAGGTGATGGATCTGCTAGAGAGCAAGCGGCAAGCTGCCAAAGAGTACTAGGTGGTTTGGCTAATATTGCGAAAGAATACGCAACTAAGAGATATCGTTCTAACTTAATCAACTGGGGTATGATTCCATTTATCTTCGAGGAAGAAATCCCATTCCACAAAGGAGACTTTATCTTCATTAAAGATATTAAGAAAGCAATTGCAGAGAAAGCTTCAGAAGTGAAAGCTTACATTGTTCGTGATGAATTAGAAGAGTTCACATTAAAAATCGGTGAGATGACAGATGATGAAAGAGATATCATTATGAAAGGTTGCTTGATTAATTACTATAGAGGTTAGTTGAGATAGTAATTTATATATATATTTAGTATAACAAAATCCCCAAGACACTGATTGATAATTGTCTTGGGGATTTATTTTGATATGTAAATTTAAATTGAGAGTTAGTTATTTAATGTTATTATTTGAATTTGATAGATTTTGCTGAACTTAAAGAACTATAATAAGTACTATTACCAACTTCTCGGTATGCTTTTACTTTAAATGAATAAGTTCCTTTATAATAAGGAATATATGTATATTTAGTTTTTGACCCACTTGTTATAGTAGCAAGATGATAATAGTTGTTACTATATGGATTTTTTACATAAATTACATATCCAGTTGCACCACTTACTTTGCTCCAATTTAAACCAAATTCGCCGTTTGAATATTTAACAGATGTTAATTTTGGTTTAGAAGGCGAGGTTGCATAAGAGAAGCTATCAGATTTTGGACCGTAATATTTTTTACCATCAACAGTTATGTAGGCAGCAACTTTTATTTTATAGGTTTTGCCTGGCGTTAAGGATTTGGATTTTCCACCAATTTTAATCTTTTTAATTGTTGTTTTCGTTGTGTCACTATTAACTGTTTTTACAGCGGAATATTTTTTCGTTTTTGTATCATAACAATAAATAGTATATCCTGATACAGAGTTTAATTGATTCCAACTAACATAAAATGAGGAATTTGATGTCTTTGAAGTGTCTCTATTAAGATATGTAATTTTGGAAGGTGTAACAATAACAGTACAATTACTAATAACACCACTTCCATCATTAGCAGTACATGTTATGATTGTAGAACCAGGTTTTCTTGCAGTTACATTACCATTAGAATCAACATAAGCAATATCGCTATTGTTGCTTGCCCATGTAACATCTGTGTTGTAAGCGTTGGTTGGATATATAGTAGCTGTTAATTTTGTAGTTCTATCATCAATTATTTTTAAAACGGATTTATTGTTACCAAGTGCAGAATAATTATCTCCGATATAGATGTAATATTTTTGGCCTTGCTCTAAGTCTAATACACTTGTAAAAGTACGGTTTTGATATACATACCAATCATTACAAAGGAGTTCGTCGGTGTTATAGTCATATACTGCAACATCCAAACTTGCGTCTACACCGGTGTTTTTGAAAGAAATTTGGTGCTTTCCAGTTTTTGTTGCTGTAAATACTGCATAGTCTTCGTCTTTATAACCATCCATTGACCAGTTATATTCTGTATTGCAGTTGATGGTAGTAGCATCATTTTTAGTATTTCCTACTACGTCGGGTGTAAAGTCTAGATCTAATACATATGTACTACCTTGTGTTCCTTTAGTGATTTCTATGTAATATGTTTGATTGTTTTCTAATTTTAGACTATAATTCACATAATCATTTCTATAGACATAGTTATTATTTTTTAAAGTTTCATCAACAACGGAATAAATATAAAAACCTGCTCTGCTACTCATACCAGTGTTTTTAAAGTAGACGTTGGTATATCCAGGTGTGTTTGGTGTTTGGAACATATACCAATCACTTTCATCGTTTAATTTGGTTGAATAATAACCAGTATCATTGTATTGCAAGAGAGTAGCAGTATCCTTAGATGATCCAGCATAGGTTAGAATTTCAGCGGCTAATACATTGGAAACATTGGAAATCATAACCAGAACAAAAATACTTAAGGACATCGTTTTTAGAATGGTTAATAATTTGTTCTTTTCTTTCATTTTTCAATCTCTTTTAACTTTTGTATTAATATGGTACTAAAATATAGTATCATATTAATAAATATTATAACAAATTATAGTAAATATTACAATATTCGTAAAGGAAAAGTACTTATATGATTCTAAAAAAAAATAAATAAATTTACAGAGTCATTTATTGCAGTTATAATTTGTTAGATAAAGTAAATAACCAAGGAACAAGACTAGTAGATAAAAAATAGAATGAGGGTTAATTATGAAAGAAGATAAACAAGCAACCATTAAGAAGAAAAAATCAAATGATAAAGTAGATAATTTAAATGATGAAGAACTATTAGAACAACAATATCAAAATGCTATTAGAGTATTCAATAGCATGTCATGTATGCCGATGACACAATCTAAATTAGATATGTATAACCATCTTAAGGAAGAATTTGATTCATTAGGCGATTATAAGGATTCAAAGACCTATGTGAAACAATGCAAGGAACAATACAAGAAACTTAAGGAGGCAATAATTGAAAAGGAATATGAGGATTGTTGTAACAGGTTAGAATTAGCAAAGTCAGATAAAGCGTATCAAGAGCTAAGTCGTAGATTCAAGAAATTAAAGGATTATAAAGAATCAGCTAAGTTGGCAAAACAATGCGATCTGATATTAACAACTAATGCAAAGAAAAACAAAAATGGAGTAATAGGTAAAGGACTTATTGCCCTTGCTATAGTATGCTTATTAATACTCTCCAGTACAAGATTTGGGAGGTACAATATATCAAGAGTTCTTAATAAGTTTACTTTTTATAGTTCATCTGCAGAATTGTATAGGAATCTTGATTCCTACAAAGATAGTAAGAATCGATATAAAGAATCATCTTATAATGAAGCTGTAAGATTACAAAAAGACGGTAAATTAAAAGATGCACAGAAAATATTCTATGATGTTAATACTTACCAAGATAGTGCAAAAAGATTAGTGGAAATTGAGAAGATAATATTAAGTGATGCCCAAATTGGAGATACAGTGAAAGTTGGTTCTTCTTCATGGATAATCTTAGACAAACAAGAAGATAAGGTATTATGTATTAAGAAAAAGCCGATATCTAATATTGTGTATAATAATAATGATGGGGATGTGTCATGGGATACATCGCAGATAAGAAATTATCTTAATTCAGAATTTATCAAAGAAAATTTCTCTGCGGAAGAAGCTGCTAAAATAGAACCTAGTGAAGTTATTACAATAGATAATACGAAATTTAATACTAAGGGTGGCAATAAAACGCAAGACAGACTTTACTTATTAAGTTTAGAGGACGTTGATAAGTATGGATCAGTACTTGAAGACACAGTTACAAAGTCTTCATGGCTACATACATCAGGTGGTTTACAAAGTGCAGTGAGCGTATACAATGGAAAAGAAGTGAACAACTATGGCAATTTAGCTACGAAAGAGCATGTATATGCATATCCTATGTTTTGGTATTCTTTAGAGTAAATAAGTTTGTTATTTTTAGTATTTTACTTTTTGCATTACTTTATGTATAATTTGATTGTAAACAATTAAATTATACATATACAAAAGTAGAAATGAGGAAAAAATGTCTCAAAATTACAGAATATTACTGTATTATAAATTTAACCACATAGATAATGCTGAAGAATTTGCAAAAGAACACTTAGCTCTATGTAAAAGGCTGAATTTAAAAGGTCGAATACTAATATCACATGAAGGAATCAACGGAACTTGTTCAGGTACTATTAATGACACAGAAAAATATATGAAAATATTAATGTCTTATCCTGGCTTTGAAGATACAATATTTAAAATTGATCCAAGCGATGATCATGCCTTTAACAAACTTCACGTAAAACATCGAAAAAGTATTCTTACCCTTCTTCCTGAGGATGATGTAAATCCGAATGACATAGTAGGGACCTACTTAAATCCGAAAGAATTCTATGAAATGCTACAAAAAGATGATGTCATTATTGTGGATGGTCGAAATGATTATGAGTATGAAATAGGGCATTTTAGAAATGCCATCAAACCTACTGTAAAAAACTTCAAAGAATTTCCTGACTGGATTGAAGAAACATTGGGGGATCAAAAGGATAAAAAGATTCTTAGCTATTGTACTGGTGGTATCCGTTGTGAAAAATTAACTGGAGTTTTCTTAAACAAAGGGTTTAAAGAGGTTTATCACCTAGATGGTGGAATTGTAACCTATGGTAAAGACGAAGAAGTAAAAGGGAAACTATGGGATGGAAAATGTTATGTATTTGATAATCGCATATCCGTTCCTATTAACAGAACCGACGAAGATGTTGTTATCTCTAAATGCTCTTTATGTAATGAACCCTCGGATCGTTATATCAACTGCAGGAATGATCTTTGCCATTCACAATTTATTTGCTGTGAAGCATGCGAAGAAAAGCATTATGGCTTTTGTTCCCATGAATGTAATGATCATGTTATACAATATCCTAAACACGATAGTAAACTAAGATTGCAAAAGAAAATTGACCTGTATGAAAGTTATGGTCAAAAGCATGAAATGTACCAACATACACTAAATAAACTACATAAATAACATTACTAGTTATCTACCGATATAGCATAACCGACGTGACTTACGCCACGTCGGTTATTTAATTCTAAAGTCAGATTAAATATCTATCATTTATATGATTTTGGTAAAAGAAATTGAGTATTAAGATACTTTTTTCATGTCAACTCTTGACATTAATAAGTTAATTCGGTATAGTATTACATTATAGCAAGGGCGCTTATTATTTACTAAGTGCCCTTTTTTACGAGTACTATGTTGTTATCAAATTACAATGTTATAAAGCTATAATGTTATAAAGTTGCGATTCCTTTGAAGCAAGAATCACTTTGCTATGAAGGTGCACTTGGGAAAGGAGCATGATTTAAATTATGATTAAGCTTGTTAATGTGAATAAATATTTCGGAGAACTTCATGTACTTAAAGATGTAAATCTTGAGGTTAAAGAAGGAGAGAAGCTTGTTATCATAGGTCCTTCAGGATCAGGGAAATCAACAACAGTTCGTTGTATGAATTTCTTAGAGGAACCAACGAATGGTTCGGTGTACATAGATGGTCAACATTTGACAAATCGTAATAAAACAAAATTAGTTCGAGATACCACATCGATGGTATTTCAACAATTTAATCTGTATCCACATATGACTGTTTTGAAAAATCTAACTTTAGCACCAATGAAGCTTCACCATAAGAGTAGAAAGGAAGCAGAAGATTTAGCATATCATTATCTTGAAGTAGTAGGACTAAGTGACAAAGCACATGTATATCCAACTACTTTATCAGGTGGTCAACAACAACGTATTGCTATAGCTAGAGCACTATGTGCACAGACTAAAATTATTCTATTTGATGAACCAACGTCTGCATTAGATCCTGAAACAATCCAAGAAGTACTTGATGTAATGATTAAGTTAGCAAAGGAAAATATTACAATGGTTGTTGTAACACATGAAATGGGATTTGCAAGACAGGTTGCTGACAGAGTTGTATTTATGGCTGATGGATCAATTATCGAAGAAGGAACTCCTGAACATTTCTTTAATAATCCACAAAATGAACGTGTAAAACAATTCTTAGGAAAGATTATTAGGTAACATGAAGTATCGCAGGTTTTGTCTATATACCTGTTGATATATAACTATTAACTGATTAGGAGGATTAGATTATGAAGAAAGTAAAGACAACAAAACATAATAAGAGATGGGTTGCTTTAATGCTTGCACTAACAACAGCAATGATGTTATTTGTGGGTTGTAGTAGTGACAAGAATAACAAGAAAGAAGATACACAAACAAATGCAAATAGCGATACAAATAGTGAGGCAGGTGACAGTGCAAATGCAGATGTTTCCGCAGATGTGCAAGCTATTATTGATCGTGGTGTTTTACGTGTTGGTGTAAAGAATGCAGTAGTAGGTTTCGGATATGAAGATACCTTAACTGGTGAATATTCTGGTATGGAAGTTGAATTAGGCAAAAAGATTGCAGACAAACTTGGTGTAGAAGTTGAATTTACAGCTGTTACAGCTGCAACTCGTACTGAACTTCTTGATTCAGGAGATATTGATTGTGTATTAGCTACATTTACAATTACTGATGAAAGAAAAGCAAGTTGGGATTTCTCAACTCCATATTTTACAGACTATGTAACAGTATTAGTTGAGAAGTCAAGCGGTATTACTACATTAGCAAATTTAGTTGATAAAACAGTTGGTGTATCATCTGGTTCCACATCTTCGAAAGCTTTAGTTAAAGCATTAATTGAAGGTGGATTTATAAGTGGTGATAATTTTAACGAAGAAACATTCGACCCAGCTACATGGACTGAAGGTGTTAAGTTCCACCAATATGATGATTATCCAACAATCTCAACAGCTTTAAGCGCTGGTGAAATAGATGCATTCTGTGTAGATAAATCAATCTTAGCAATTTACAATACAGATACACGTACTTACATTGATGATAAATTCTCACCTCAAGAATATGGTGTAGCAACAAAGAAGGGTTCTGGATTATCAGCTTATGTTGATGAATTGATTCAAGGTTGGTTATCAGATGGAACAATTGATGGTTTAATCAAAGATAATAATTTAGAGTAAATACATAAGAGTCTAAAAAATACTTTTTAAAAAGCAAGGGGGGAATGATGTGTCAAGTATATTCTCAGCAGATGCGTGGCAGAAGGTATGGACATATCGGGAAACATTTTTATTAGGATTATTTAATACAGCAAGAACCGCATTCTTTGCTGTACTGTTGTCACTAGGACTAGGAATATTGTTTGGACTAATGGCAACTAGTGGAAAGAAATCATTACGTATCATTAGCCGTATCTATGTAGAGGTAATTCAGAATACGCCCCTTTTGCTGCAAATATGTTTCTTGTACTATGCATTAGCTTTTTCCGGTCATAGTCTTGGGATTATCGTAACAGGTATTATTTCCATTGGAATCTATCATGGTGCGTATATGTCAGAAGTAATTCGTGCTGGTATTGAAGCAATTCCGAAAGGCCAGTTTGAAGCAGCACAATCGCAAGGTTTCGGCTATTTGGAGCGTATGTTTTATATCATCTTACCACAGAGTATTAAGATTATCCTTCCACCAATGGTAAATCAAGTGGTTAATCTAATTAAGAATACCTCTTGTCTATATATTATTGGTGGTGCGGATTTGATTTCACTAACCTATAGCTTTGTAACTGGAGCCTCTACAGGTGGAGCTTATGCACCTGCATATATAGTAAGTGGTGTGTTATTCTTTATTATCTGTTATCCATTATCAAAATTAGCTAGTGTGTGGGAGATGAATCTAAAGAAACGAGATCGTAGAACGGTAGCTACAAAAGTAGAACGTGAAAAGGTGGGTGAGTAGATGGATACATTCATGAATAGTCTTTCAATATTTAAAAACCATGCTATATGGATCTATCTGTTGAAAGGTATCGCGTTTACCTTAGTTGTATCAATTATAGCGGTTGTTATTGGAATCCTACTTGGTTCTGTACTAGCGTTAGTAAGAAATTATTGTTATGCGCCGAAAGGTCATTTTATCAAAAGAATTTTAACAACTGTTTTAAGATGGATTGCAACAATTTATATTGAAGTATTTCGTAATACCCCATTATTACTTTGGATATTCATTTGTTTAGTGTTCTGTCCTTATCCTAGCATCTTCCAACATAAGATGTTTGGATTGTCATCAGCAGAAATTAAATTGTTATTTAAGGGTACAGTAGCATTAGTTTTATTCACATCGTCTGTTATAGCAGAAATCATTCGTGGTGGCTTAAATTCAGTTGCTGAAGGGCAGATTGAAGCTGGTAAATCTCAAGGTTTTCATATGGTACAGATTATGATTTATATTGTTTTGCCACAAGCATTTCGTAATATCATTCCAACATTGTTAAGCCAAGTCATTACTACAATTAAAGACTCGTCTTATCTAGCTAATGTTGCAGTAATTGAATTTATGGCACGTGTGAAGAAACTTTTGAGTACCTCATATAATTACAATGGTACAGGCACAATAAATGTTTCCGATGTATTTGTATTATTTGGTTTTGCAGCCTTAGTATATTTCATTATTAATTTTTCCTTATCATGTGTTGTAAGACGTATGCGTAAAGCATAATATACAGAGTTAGGAGGCATTGTATGGAACAATATGTAGTTACAATCTCGAGGCAATTTGGTAGTTTGGGTAGAACAATAGCAGAGAAGATGTCAGAAATTCTTCAAGTAGAATATCTTGATCGTGATATCGTTGAAGCAACAGCAAAACGTATGCAACAACCAGTATCCGTAATTAGCGGAGAAGAGGAGAATTCAAAATCAGCATTCTTTCGTCGTAAATATCCACTGGGTATGGGGATGCCAAGTTTACAAGATGAAATCTTTTGTGTGCAGAAGAATATTATAAGGGATTTTGCATCGAAAAGTTCTTGTATTATCGTTGGTCGATGCGCAGATAGTATATTAAGAGACTATAAGAATCACCTCAATGTATATGTATATGCGCCGTATGAAGCAAGACTTAGGAATTGTACTGAAACATTACATATGGATCTTAAGACTGCTAAAAAGATGATGAAAGAAGTAGATAAAGCAAGAGAAAACTATTGTAAACGCTATTGTACAGAAGTTGATAGTGTATTTGATAACAAAGATATTATGATAGATAGCTCTAATTTTGGCGTTGACGGAACTGCTCAGATTCTTGCAAGTATCGTACAGCAAAGATGGGGCTAGATAGTCGTATTCTTCAATTAAATTAAAAATAGGCTGGATTCCTTTGAATGGTATCCAGCTTATTTTACCTTCATGCATATTGAACTGAAGGTAATGCTAATTATCGTATGGAATTAAATAAATTTTTTCTTCATTATTATCATCTGTGGTTGGATTTTTAACAATCAAAAGGTTATTATTATATGATAGAACACATCGTATGACTGACGAATTATTATCTAAGTTAT
>NZ_CBDLAM010000044.1:0-7086 GCF_965301125.1 Anaerosporobacter sp.
TGCTTTTGTAAAAGAAATCTAAATATGAAAACCGCAGACACCCATCCAGTAAAACCTGGAACCGCCAAAAGAATACATAATATAATAAGTGGGGGATTTGCAGTAACCGCAAAAACTGAACCTGCTATGAAAGCGGTTCCTATAATACCAACGATAAGTGCCCACATAGTTGGCATGCTACTTTTTGAACGTTCTAGTGCTTCTATCTCCGATACACACCCGTCAAAATTACGCTGTAAGCGAGTCAACTCTGTTTTATTACATATTTTCCTATCCCTGCGAAAGCGAAGTGCTATGTGTCCCGAATATCCATTTTCTCCATGATATGTTCTATTGAGATCTTCCTCCCAGCCAAAACATGGATAGCTATCTAGATACAATGATACCATTGACTTTGGCACAATCTTTTCCTTATATTCATAACCGATGTAATCTGCTCCACCCTTACTTATTGTTGTCATTATTTTCATCACGCTCCTTCCTCTCAATCTTTCTTGGAAGCCTTACCTTAAATGTTGATCCTTTTCCCTCCGTACTGTCTACCGTAATAGTCCCATCCGCCAATTGTAGGACACGCAAGGCCAAGGCCAGTCCGAGTCCATTACCTTCCATAGAATGTGAGGTATCTCCTTGATAGAACTTGTCAAATATATGTTTCATTACTTCCCGAGACATTCCACACCCGGTATCAGCTACTTCTACAATGATAGCTTCCTCTTCTGAATACTGCCGAAGAGTTACTAAACCACCAGCCTCTGTAAATTTGAAAGCATTGGATAGTAAATTGTTCCATACAAGCCCCATCAATTCTTCATCGGCTTCTATCAAAGCTGTATCTTCCATTTCAGCTTCGAATTCAATTTCTTTATTATCCCAAATAGACTCAAAACCTATCGCGCATTCTCCAAGCTGACGGCATAAGTCATAAGTTTCCGGTTTTGGTTTTATCTACTGGCTTTCTAATTTATTCAATTTTAAAATATTAAAAATTAGTGATGCAAGCCGATGTGTACTTTCTATAATCGAATCTACATATTCCTTCTGTGCTGCCGTCAATTCTGTTGACTGAAGCAATTGCCCATAGTTTTGAATCACTGCCAAAGGTGTTTTCAATTCATGAGATACGTTGGCTGCAAAATCATTTTTTAAAGTTTCAATGGAACCTAGTTCCTCTACCATGGTATTAAAATCCATAAACAACGTATCAATATAATCCATATCATTTACCGCATGTCGAATTGGCAAATAAACTGAAAAATCTCCTTCTGCCACTTTTTTTGCAGCACTACTTAACGTCTTTATATGACGGTCAAAGCTTAGATACTTCTCTAAACTAAGCACCACAGATATCAATAATGCAACCACGATACAATATACAAAATACCACTTTACATATGGTCCCGAATTCTCCCAAATCAAATTGAATCCGCCATAAAAACCCGCTGGAAGTGCCATCACAATGGCTAAGAAAAAGACAAAAAATATAAATGCCGGTAAGGAGAAATATCTGCGCGTAATACGGGCGTCAAAATAAAGTTCATTCTTTCTCATAAAAGTACCACCTTATATCCAAGTCCTCTGATTGTTTTTATCTGAATATCAGGACATATGGAAAATTTGTCACGCAACTTTGTAATATACACGTCTACTGCCCGAAGTCCCGTATCACTTTCTACTCCCCAAAACTCGTCCATAAGCTGAGCGCGGGAAAATGTATGGTTTGGATAGGAAAGAAACTTGAACATGATATTAAATTCTCTGGTTGTAACAGGAATCTCCTGCGTTCCCATTGTAATTGTCATAGCATCTGCATCTAAAAGTAGGCTTCCAACATTCAATTTACGACTTGCTTCTATATTTGCCCTTCGCAATAATGCTCTCACCCGCATGAGTAATTCGCTCATATCAATGGGTTTTACCATATAATCATCAATCCCTAAATCAAACCCCTTTTGTTTTGCAGATAGATCATCTTTTGCACTGATAAGCAAAATAGGAATTGTCTTATTCAACATTCTTACTGACTGTGTAAATTCAAATCCATCTATCCCCGGCATCATAATATCAGAAATAATCAAATCATAAAGATTACTATACATTTCATCATATGCACTTTCTACTGATAGCACCCCTTTTGCTTCATAACCATTATTATTCAGATAAGTACAGACACTCTGTGTCAATTTTGCATCGTCATCTACTACTAAAATTTGAATCATGTTTTTTACCTCCATTCTTTAAACTAACTCTTTACTCAAAGGAACCGGTTTCATATGTATCATTTTTATGTATCCGATTGATATGCCCAATCATGTAAAACCCAAGCAAAGCCGCACAAGTTCCCATAATTGCTCCAAGCAAACCATTTACTGAGGGCTTCTGAATATCAGCCGCAAATGCAAGAATAGCAGCTTGTGTAAGCACTAGTGAAATCAATGACGTTCCAAGGCTAATGGTTTTCAGCGCATGAAGGAACGGTGAGTGTCCTTTTCTATATTTCATAACGCCATACAAATTCACTCCAATTTCTGTAAATGTAATCGTAGCAATTGTAATTGCAGCGATTTCTCCATAATTAACCTCCTTTGGGTTATAGATCGTCCATATGGAATAAGCCACATACAATAAACTTGCTATAATCATAATCATACCCGCAAGTCGATAATAAAAGTATTGATTTTTCCGTTCCTCTGAACGTACTTTTCCCACAATCGCACAATATCTCGCCACGGCCATCCCAAGCGTATAGCATCCACTCATGCATACAAAGATAGATAATGAGAATATTCCAGAAATAATTTTACCAAGCCCCAGCAGAATACTGAATGCTCCAACAGCTCCGGTAATATGTAAAGAACGCTTGGAAAAAAAATGATAGACTTTTCTTATTTTCTTATTACTGCTTACAAGCAACCTTTGAAACATCTGTACCTCTCCCTAATATTTTATTACCTAACTGTATCATCCTTTTGTTTGAAAATTGTTAAGACAAACAGCTTTTTTACAATCTTGAAATCTCTAAAAAAGGCCGCTCCATCGAGCGACCTTTTCTTCTTCCATAATCAAAAATACCTATTTATTGAGAATTCATACAGCTTCCGATGGGACTCGAACCCACGATCTATTGATTACGAATCAATTGCTCTACCAACTGAGCCACGGAAGCATTATACGAATATAATAATACTTTCAACCGACATTTTCAAGTATTTATTTGCATTTTTTCTAAATAATTGAAAAATTAGAAAGATTCCCTACAAATGTATTCCATTGGATATGTAAACATTCTTTCTTGTTTTAATAGTGATTTTTTATCGAGGATTATATCTACTGCTTTATGTGCTATATTCACATAATCATGCCCAATTGTAGTTATAGATGGATACACGGCTTTAGATAGATTTATGTTATCAAAACCAACAATTTTGATGTCTTCTGGTACTGACAGTTTGTGCTTATAAGACTCATTCAGAGCCCCAACAGCAATAACATCATTGAAACCAATCACTACTTCAGGTCTAATTTGTAATTCTAATAATTGACTCATCCCTTCCATTGCATATTGGGCAGTAAGATCCCCATCAATTACATAACCTTCATGATTATTAAAAATTCCTTTATCTACAGCCTCTTTATAAAGATTAATTTTTGCTTCTGTCAGTTTAGCGCCCCGTTTTCCCACTAACAAAGCTACATCTCTATATCCTTTACCAGCAATATCATTAAGCAACATCAAAAATCCTTGTTCTTCATCACTTTGTACACAAAAACAATGGGTATCTGGATAGCTCCAGTTAATCATTACAATAGGTAAACGCTCTTCATATTTCTTTAGTAATTGATACAACTGCGTTGTTTGTGAACTTTCTCCACCCATATAGATAATTCCATCAACTTGTCTCTCAATTAATGTTTGAAGATACATATCATAGTTTACTGAACCCTCGCTTGTATTATAAATCATCATAGAATACCCATTAATGAATGCATACTTCTCTGCTTCTAATAAAACGGTTGCATAATAAGGATTCGTTATATCAGGTAATATGCACCCGATAAGTTTTGTTTCATTTTTAAACAAACTTCTAGCTACTTCATTTGGTTTAAAGTCATACTTGTCTATTAAACTTTGAATCTTTTGTCTCGTGTTTTCTGAAACCTTCGTGCTGTTATTGAGAACACGCGATACTGTAGCAACTGATACCCCTGCTTCTGTTGCTATATCATATACTGTTATATTCTTACGCATTTTTCTACCTTTGAAAATGCGAATATCTCTCAGATGACTATCTAAAACACATACCTTGTTTGATATCCGATTATCTGCAATCCTTTCTATAATATGAAACTCATCAATCCTTATTTTACTAAGAATCGATGAGTTTTACAATACGGATACAAATGATACAAATTACCCACTATATTTTTTTTCAAAATAACCTAATAATTTATATAATAATGCTGCTACAACACAAAGAATTACAATACTCATGATTACATAATCTAGTTTAAAAACTTGACTACCGTAAATGATCAGATATCCAAGTCCCGCTTTAGCAGCTAAGAATTCTCCTATAATAACTCCGACTAGCGATAAACCAATGTTTACTTTCATAACACTGATTATGGACGAAATATTACTTGGTATAACAACTCGGAATAATATATCCTTTTTGGTTCCTCCTAATGTTCGAATTAATTTAATCTTATCCTCTTCCACTTCTATGAAATCAGTATACAATGTTATGATACTACCAAAAACCGCCACAGAAATTGCTGCAATTATTATTGTCTTCATATTGTTACCTAACCATACAATAAACACAGGTGCTAAAGCTGATTTTGGTAAACTATTCAGAATAACAAGATATGGCTCTAAAACTTTGGACACACTATCATTCCACCAAAGTATAATCGCTATTATTAGTCCTAGTAAAATAACTAAAGAAAAACTAATAAATGTTTCTAATAAGGTTATACCTATATGCTGAAACAAACTACCATCTGCCGCCATAGTATAAATACATTTAATAACACGACTAGGGCTACTGAATACAAATGAATCAATAATACCATATCTGGTAGCTAACTCCCACACTCCTAGGAATATAACTAGTATCAAGATTTGAGCCAAACGGATTCGTTTCATTTTAGTAATATATGCTGCTACATATGCATGTTGTGCAGAGGATACTATGGCGGAGCGGTCATTGTTCCTACGCTCTAAGCTTCGTAATGTCCTCACGCTGGTTCAACTCCTTCCATATTAAATTGAAGTAGTCTTTGAACTGTGGTGCACTTCTTGCAGCAAAAGGTGTTCTCTCCCCCTCCACAGTTAGGTTAACATCTATAATCGTTTTTACTGTAGCTGGTCTATCTGTAAGAACTATAATTCTGTCAGCCATACTTACCGCTTCTGCAATATCGTGTGTAATTAAAACTGCCGTTTTCTTCTCTTTACGAATAATACTCCAGATATCATCTGAAACTTCAAGACGGGTTTGGTAATCCAGTGCCGAAAATGGTTCATCAAGTAACAAGATATCTGGTTCCATTAATAGGGTACGAATTAATGCTGCACGTTGTCTCATTCCACCAGATAACTGTGATGGTTTTGAATCCCGAAATGTAATTAATCCATACGTCTCTAACATCTTATTAATGATTACATAACTCTCTTCTGTTAATTTATGCTGAATTTCAAGCCCAAGAGTTAGGTTTTTCAAAGTGGATCTCCACTCAAGTAAATGATCTTTCTGCAGCATATATCCGATGTTCTTTCCTGAAGTTTTGGCTTCTTTCCCATTTATATAGATATTTCCACTACTCGGAGTAATAAGTCCAGCAATTAGCGATAGCATTGTTGATTTCCCACATCCACTTGGACCAACAATCGCTACAAATTCACCCTCAGAAACGGAAAAATTAACATCCGTTAATGCTGTTGTCTCACCCGACAGTGTATGGTAAGAATAGCTTAAGTTCTCTATTTTTAGTAGTTCCCTCATATTTGACCTCCTGTCTATCAGGTGGATACCTACGTTCATATTGTATTATATGTCGCCAAATAATATGGGTTACCTCATTAGAGGGCAATCTTTAGACATATTGCTTGATGTATTTATTAATTGTTTTCTTTCGATGCTTTCATCCCATCAAGCATCGATGAGACATCATATAAATTAATAATTTTATTATCCGCTGTACTATACACTGGTGCCCCATTATCTGTATCCACAAGCACATAGCTTTTTTCTAAATATCCATTGACCATATCAACGAATTCAGATACATCGCCGATATCAGAATCCTTTGGTTTATATGTAACAAACTCGATTTTCTTATTTAAGAGATCTTTCTCTTTACCTTCTTCAGTCAATGAGAATATACGGAGGTTAAAATTTGCAATATCCTGAAATACTGTAGGTTGCCAAAGAAGTAAATAATCATTCTTTCCATCGTTATATATGTAAATTCCATTCCACCCTACGTGAACGGTATCAGCATGCCCTGTCCAAATTAGCTCATCGGAACTACCGGAATATATCGAGACAGTTTCTTCTTCACCAGTCGCAGGGTAATTAATAACATAGGTCACATCCACAACTATCTTTTCATCTATTCCATCATGAGTAAGATCCGAATACCAAATAATTGGTTCCTCTTGTTTCACGTCAGAATCCGTTGCTATATCATTAGATAGTACTTTAACAAAATGAACACTTCCCTTAGCTTTATCTCCTGTGACATAAAAAGTGTAATTACCAGACTCAGTAATTTCAATAGTAAAATTACCGTTCTCCACATCATCACCGCGGTAAATGACCGTTCCATTTTCGTTCTCCACGAGAATGTCCACCTTACCATTCTCTATATCAATAGTAGTATCAATTTTATCTCCGTTAGATAAAGGCATACTGCTATCAACTGAAGAATTTAATACATCAAAGTCCACCAAAAACTGCGTATCATTCCCAGTTTTACTTCCCGTAAATGTAGACGTATTATTTCCGCACCCAATGAGGCAGATAGGAAAAATCATTAATACTAAAATAAATGAAATATTTTTTATTCTGTCCATAATTA
>NZ_CBDLAM010000044.1:7096-23836 GCF_965301125.1 Anaerosporobacter sp.
CTATAAACTATAGATACGAGAGAATCTACTTTAATAGCCTACATATCAAAAAAATCTAGCACATCAAGCGGTTTTTCCATTTGGAGAAAGTCATGCTTTCGCTTTGAAGGTTGTGTTGTTCCTTCTTGTAAATACCAAGCTGCTTGAACCGCTTTCATCCCAAGTTTTCTAGCAGTTTCCAACTCATTACTACCTCCATCTCCAACATATATACATTGCTCTGCCTTCACAGAAAAGCCCTCCATGCATCTTTGGAAAATCTCCTCTTCTGGCTTTTGGATCCCTTGTTCAAACGAAAGATAAACAGCATCAAAATATGGAAAGAGTTCACTTCTTCGGATTACATCAGCTTCCTCAGAAAAACAGTTACTTATCAACCCAACCAAAAATCCCCTTTTTCTCAATATTGAGAGCATTGGAATAATTTCAGAATGTAAATGTCTAAAACACTCTTCCTTTGCCGCTATACGTTTTTCTACAATTTCCTTTAAAAGCGTTTCGGAGTAACAATGATTCTCTCTAAGAATTATTTCCAATGCTTCCTCTAATGTCAATTTCCCTATAGAGCGTTCCTGTTCAGTCGGACGCCAAAGTAACTGAAATTTATCTTCTGGAATTCCTGCATCCTCCGCCATCTGTGTTCCAAAATATAATGGACTATGATAGTGCGTAATTAACGTTTCAAACATATCAAAAATTACTGCTCGCGTCATTGTTTTTCCTTCCTGTAAATTCCTGTTTTTCACCTCGTTTTTATAATTATAGCACCACAGAAAATGATTTACTACAAATGCTGTGATGCTTCTTCCACCATGGTAGAGGTCATAACAAATTCATATTCTGATTTTCGCATTTCATATTCCCAATACAACATTGCACTGGATCCTATCCCTCTTCTATGATAGTTCCAGTCTACATATATCAGATTGAGAAACGGAATTGTATCCCAGAACAAATTGTATCGGAAATTCATTATCTTCCTCAATAATATAGCATTGATTAACTAAGATTTTATTCTGTATTCCTTTTGACTCAAATGCTTATCTAGCGTAAACCAAAAATCTTTATCCGCAAGCGTTGCATATCTCATATGGAACATTACATATAGCCCCTTTTCACTCAAATCCGTATTCTTAATCTTGCCATTCTTCTCTTTTCTTCATCCTTTTACGTTCTTTCCCCTTTCCATAAAAAGTAAAAAGAGCCAGAATGCCTATTTGAACTAAACATCCTCTCATGTACGCATTAAAGCAGCACGTTCAGACTTTGCTCTGATTTTGCTGTCACCATACTGACTACCCCATATTTAATCATAGAAGTAGTGTAATACTCCTCCAATCTTCCATTAGCATATTTTTATATTATCCAAAATTTAGTTCCAGAACTTTGTTAAGTAATCTATTCTCTCATTCCAATCATACCCAAGATAACTATTTAACAGTATTATTACTTCATCTACATCCAAAACAGTTATTCTTGGATGTAAATCTTTAAGACAGCTATTAACTTTCACAGTAGTGAAAATAATACCTCTACTTACATCTTGGTCTTTCATTACCACACCAAAAAAGGCATTAACTGTTTCTGCTTTAATGCCGTAGTTTTATATCTTTTACACTCAATATAAAGTTTTTCCCCACCATCCGCATTATTTTTTCCCGCTACTACATCTTTCCCGCCATCTCTTGTTGCTGGTGTCAATATACAATCATATCCCATAGAACAATATAATTTGTATATAAGTATTTCAAATTCTCTCGGTCGCAAATTGAGAAGTATTACCTCTTTATTCGTACCATTCTTAATAAATTTGGCTTCAATAATATCTATACATTGACCTATCCCGATTAGTCTATAATCTGGCATCATAGCACATTCAGCAGCCATATAAAGATTTAAAGCTTTAATAGCTTCCATAGGGCTAGTTCTAATTAATTGTACTATCCATGTTAACCCTTCCCACGCCTCATATTCATTAATCAATCTATAATAATATTCCGTTTTATCTAAATGCATTCCACGTTCTTTACACCATCTAAAATATTGAGTATCTTTATACAGCATAGCGTTATCTTCATCCATAGGACGATAATATGAATGCAATAAACATCGCAATATGTTTAATACTGTTTCATCAGAATATTCAGCAATATTATCTAATAGGAATTGATGTGCTTCAACAACTGGTATGTGTTCAGTTAAATAATTATATGAAAACAACTTTTCTAACCATAAATCAAATTCTTTTTTATTCACTTATATCCTTCTTTCTACTATTTTCATTGTAAAGTCGTATGAACTCATCAGTAACTTTTCTCAAAAATCCTTGTCAACAGCAGTAGCTAAAGTTTCATCATTATATCGGGCTGCTTTGTCTCATTCATTTCAGTTAATGCAATTTCATCATATAATGCCTTCATCTCCTCATTGGCAGAAAAAATCTTCTTATTAAGCCATTCAACTTCTTTTTCATTTAGCATCATATCATTCCTAGGAAAGTACAAGTTTGCTATAAGCATTGAACTAAAGGTACCAATTGGCAATAAGACTTCTTGTTTTTTATAGTCTTGGAAGCACCTCGCTAACTGTGTAATAAAATATTTTTTCAACTGCATAAATAGAATTATTTTTCCAATCGCAATACTGGTAAAAATATATTTTAAATAACTTGTTTTTATTAAAATTAATTGATGCTAAATATTCCTTTTATGATTATGCACTACTTTGTTATCTATGTAATATCCGTATCAGCCATCCGTTATTATCCCCTTATCATATGCGATTTTTCTACAAGCACGGTCCAAAGCGTTTCCAATAAATAAAGCTCAATATGCATATCAATGAAGAAGTTAACTTTATTGACAGGCTAATCTACTGGCTCGTTGCCAGACACAAACATTTAGTTCTTATGCATTTAAATATTGTTTTTTGAATGATTCAATTTTTAAAAGAAATCATTTCCCAGAACCTGCGTAGGAATTTGACACTCAACGGAATATTTAAGGATTTCTCTCTCCATGTTGCTTTCGCATTTATTACCTAAAATAATACCTTTTAGCGACAAACCAACATCAGAATAATTAACATTAATACCCTTATGTCCCACATAAGTTTTAATATTTTGTGCCACCTTCCCCTGGTTACATTCTTCCTTATCAAATGGAGAATATAATATCCTTACTTCTTTCTCTTTGGTAGAATCTAACATTCCATTGTATGGGTTTTTTACTACAAACGGTAATAATGCCATTGGGTCATTATAATCTATTCTACCAAAAGAATTATTTAGTGATTTTATGATTAAACTTGAAAAATCTATTATATTCTTTTCTATATAATCTATTGGAAATAAAACATCCAAATTATTTACGTAAAATATAAGACATATTCCATTTCCATAATTAGCATATTCACTCCACATATATTTATGGTATTCATATGTAAAACTACAATTATCATATACTTCCACCATAATATCAAATAAATACTTTATAAACTCTGGAGACTTGTTAGTCTCTCTGGAAACTTGTATAATATCGTAATTAATTTCAAATTCTGTCTTATCATTTAAATACTTATAGTAACTGAACCATAGAACCTCATCCTTTAATGCGTTTAATTTAACGTTATTTAAAGAATAATTCTCATCAAATTGAATAAATTTATAAATTGTATTATTCTTCACAACAGATTTCAAATACTTCAATTTATATTCAGTTGCTTCTCCATTAGTTTTCTTAAAATATTCATCATAAAAATTCATATCAATGAATCACTCCTTAAAGGCACTGAATATGCTCATCTTAAGTAATGGCATTCAATACACTTTTTAATTCGTATTTTCTTTACTCTCATTCCTAACTAAAACCGATAATACCATTAATGACACCAAAAACAACAAACATAAAGGCATTAGTAGTTACTTTACAAGAAATATATATACTATAGGGACAATATCTTTCGAACATGATATTAATATGATTAAACATAGCTATATTTTGCATATTAGCTGAATCTTGTAAATAATATTGCTGACTCTAAAGTTCCTAATAAAACAGAAGATAAAAGAAAGAAATATTACACACGCTATCACATATAGTAATATATTCCTTTTTCTTTCCTACTCCCTTCTCCAGCCATTTGCGTTTTCTGATAATACTCCTATTTCTTTAATGATTTCATATTTTATATCAGCCATCTATTCTCACTCCGTATTTATAATTTTCTTTGCTTTCCTTCTCTTTCCTCTTCAATCCCTTGCATATCCATTAACTGACTATTGTCCATATGTTTATAATCTAATTTCACATATTTTTCCATATTAACTGTTTCTCAACTCTCCAACATTAATTTAAAATTATTATCTAATATACTCATATATACCTCCTCAACAATCAAAAACCCATTTCAAAATAACGGTATTTATATGCATGCATTTTTTAAATATCAAAAAATTCTTTAAGTGTTCTATACTCCGAATTATCAAATAAATCCAATTCTCCGTTCGTTCCAATCTTAATATTATCCCTACATTTCTTTAGCCTAGCTAACATTGGAATAATTATCGTTGTCCCATGATTTATAAAATCGTATAATTCCTCAACTTTTGATGGAATTTTATATCCTTTAGGGGAGCTTGCAATTATTACGCCTTCATCTCGAAGCTTTGCTATTATCCGAGTTCGAAAAAATTGCATCGTCACTGCTTTTCCGGTTCGATATCTAAGATTTCCTATAAGCTCCTTAGTAGATATGTATTTTCTCGTATCATTATTTAAGAATCTAAAACACAGATACTTTAATACAATGACCTGATATACTCTTCCCTCATCTGTCGTTTCTTCATATCTATGTAAAAATCCTTGAATGTGGCGCAAACATATATTTGATATTTCAATATCATATTCGTCTGATATACCTCCCTTTTCAACTACATATTGTGATATGCCTATAGGGAATTGCTCTAACCGTATTATTTTCTTCTCCAACATTTTTATATAATCGGGAGCTTCGTTCTGTTTATCCCGTTCATATACATAGGCTAAAGTTCCACTTATAAAATCTGCTAGTTGGATTAAAACACTACTTTTGCTATTTTCAAAGTAGAATTCTCGTTCTCCAAATAAATCCGGTATATCTTCTTTCTCCTTTACATAATTACAAAAGCCTTTCATATATTCATTTCCACCAATTTCATCTGCACATACAACAAGCTTTTTAAATGCATACCTTAACTCCTTATGAACCAAATTATTTACAAATTTATAAAATGACTCTTTATACATTAGCCCGCTATCTTCATAAATCTTTTGTTTATCAACAACAACAGAAAATATTTTAAAATCGCTGTTTAATACTTCGCGAAGTATGGCGTTTCTTCTCCTATGATTTTTACTTACTGAGGAAGATTTCATTTCCCCCGTCTGAAAATACTTTTTACGAATACCCTCAATTTCATTCTCAACTGTGCTTAGATTATTCTCAGTTACCAATATTGCAGTTACAATAAAAAAAGTAGATACCCCATCACTCTCAAAATTGAATCCATGATTTCCAGATTCATCTGTAAATGCGTATATCAATTCCATATCTCACTCTCCTTTATATCATGTTCCTGTTAAAAAATCCTTCTTTACACTCCCTACTTCTTCTTTTAATGAGTTTTTCATATATTTAAACATGTTTTTCATGTGCTTGTTTAATTCTTCATTCACATTTGAGTCATATTTAGAGAAATACTCCAATCGTTTATATATAAATAGTGTGGCATCCTTTACAAGTTTATAGCATTCCTTTTCGGATCTTTCATCTAGAAAATCTTCTCCTTCAACTGTAACTACATTTTCAAAGATTTTTGTATAAACGAATAATACCAGCACTCTCACCAATAGAGCATTCGTTTCTTTAGAACAGGTGAATGCTCCATGTTCATTTATATAGCAGGCTAATATTGAGAAATTACAATGCGCATAATTACACATGTAAGCATATAAATCTGTGAAATAGGATTTATCCTTTCCTAATTTCAATTTGGATGGGTCTCTTTGGATAAACTCTATTATTTCATTACTTAATCTTTCTTTCGCAACCCCATCCTGATATATGACTTTTCTGTGCGCTATTAACTGCGGAACAAATATGAAATCATTCAATAATTTTGCATCATAATTCTCATCAATATATCTACTAGCTAGATATCCTTCGAACATCGTCCTAAGTAAAATCATGACATCTTCCATATACCCTTGATGCAGTAACATTCGTATAGCTTTAAGTGATTTTGTACTTTTGGTAAAAACAAAATATTGAAAGTCACTTATAAAATGAGCATCTGGTTCTCCACTTATAAAAGCATTATATTTTCCATATTGAAAACATGCGTACTCAACAAAATCGGTTCCTCTTAGCAGATACCGATTTAAAAATTTATCACATGCTACTATTAATCTATTCATTTCTTCCTTACTCAATCTCTCACCCTTTCAAACTATCTAACCTATTATACTAAGAATAGTACAACTGCTACCAATTTTCAACATTTTATTATTACTGATAACAAAAAGTTTATTATTTCCCAGGAATAAAATTATTTTGTATCCCAAAAATACAATAGATAAGCCAAGATAACAAACAATCTCCATCACCTTGACTAATTATCTATCTTTATTATTGCTACCTATCAAAATGACTTAGCAATATTCTGGATGCATTTCCATATAATCCAGGGCCGTTATTCCATTTTCAATATCCATTCGTAGGGATAATCTCATTTATCCTCTAACGAAACTCCTCTTCATCCATTATTTTCTCTCAACAATTTTCCGAGGAAGCTCATTTCTCCTTCTGGTTTTCCTTTATTCCTTCTTCTATTTTTTTCTGCTTTTCTTTCATTCTACTCTTAATTTTCTTCCTCATAAAATCGGAAAAGACCGGAGAAGCTTGAAAACAGGGTCTTCTGTGATGGTTTTTGCGGATATTTTCTTGGTTTTTTCTGTATTGAATTGTTAGAAGCTACGCGTGGTCAGGTCTGAAATGGGTAAAAAAATAGACCTGAGACGGGGCGGTCAAACGCCCTATCTAGGTCTGAATCTTTAGATGCTTTCGTATGATTTTTTTACTTTTTCTACTTGTCGACAAGGATAAACAGGCTTGCCTTTTGGATAAATTACCATCCCCGTCGACAACTATTTATTAATAACAAACAATAATACCGCCTTCATTTGCATATAGCGAACTAATTCCAGCTGTATCACAAATAAAGAAATCTTTGAATGGTACACGTTTCATTATCTCATCTTTAACAAAAACTGCTCTCTCATAATTATTACAATGTGCAATTGCAAGTGTACGATTCGCAAAATTCGTTGCATCTTTTTTTATTAAATCAGCCATTAATAATAAAGTCTTATTAATACCTCTTGCTTGGTCAATTTTCTCGATTGTACCTTCTTCTGTGCCTCGCATTACAGGTTTAATATTAAGTGCACTGGCTATAATCGCTTTTATGTTACTAAGTCGTCCATTTTTTCGTAATGTTTCTAACGATTCTAATACAAATTTTGTTTTCAAATTATCACGGAATTCATTCGTTTCACGAACTACCTCTTCGAAACTCTTGCCTTCATCTTCTAACTGTTTTACTTTTAAAGCAATTAAAGTTTGAGCTACAGAAGCTGATCTTGAATCAAAGACTTCTATTTTTTTATCTGGATTTTCTTCTAGATATAAACGCTTTGCTAACATAGCGCTATCATAGGAACCGCTTAATTTTGAGGATAATGTAACAACGTATACATGATCTTCTGGACCATCAAAGGCTTTCATATAGGCATCTGGAGAAGGACAAGAAGATTTTGGACAATTTGGACTATCTGCCATTCTTTTTAGAAAGTCTTTCTGATCAAATGTATTATCATCTGTAATTAAATATCCATCTATATCTATACATAAAGGCACTATTTGAAAATGGTTGTCCTTTTTTATTTCTTCATTCAAGTCTGTACAACTATCACCAACAATTTTATAACTCATATTCATTCCTCCTAACTACAGTAACCAAAACACAACATTTAAAGTATTAGTAAACTTTATTATGTAGTTTTAATTACTATATATAATAGCATATATTCTTATATTGGTCAATCAAAACAATATCTTAACATTTATAACATTCTATGTAACTTTCCAGTTATCATCCTATAATAAATAATACCCCATAAAGTATTGTTTTAAACATACCTTATGGGGTAGCATATTTATTAATCAAACTAAACTAGTTAGCCATTTTTAACATGATTTCATTACTTCTGTTAATAAATTTTGTCATAGCTTCAGCTTCTAATGGTTTGTGGCTCAAGATAGCTAAATCATATAGTTGTTCACAGAAGATTGATACATCATCATCTTTGTGTTCGAAGATGTATTGAACCAACTTGTTGTTTGCATTAAGAATTAAAGTCTCGCTTGAACCAAACATACCTGGGTCCATTCCATACATATTATACATCTTCATCATATCTTGCATTCTACGGCTTTCTTCTGAAAGAGTTACCATAGAAGAAATGTTTTCGTTCTTTAACTTCTCAACTTTAACTTCAAGTTTTTCTTTATTAAGAACTTTTCTGAATAACTCTGTTAAAGCATCTGTCTTTTCTTTTAACTGATCTGTTTCTTCACCTTCGGCCACTTCTTCTTTAAAGCTTTCTGTTAAATCAGCATCAATTCTTTGGAAGTGAAGCTGATCATCTTGTTGTTCTAATTGAGAGATGAAAGGTTGATCGATATTATGTGTTAATACAAGAGCATCGATTCCTGCTTCTTTAAACATATTAATATATTGACTTTGTTGTTGTAAGTCAGTAGCATAATAGATCTTATCATTTGCTTTTTCTTTGTTTGCTTCAATATATTCAGGTAATGTAATATATTTACCTTCTAAATTCTTGAAGATGATGAAGTCTTTCATCTTATCACGGAATTTTTCATCTTTTAAGCAACCGTATTTGATGAATGGGCTAATGTCATCCCAGTATTTTTCATAAGATTCTTTTTCAACTTTGTACATACCTGTAAGCTTATCAGCAACTTTCTTAGTAATGTACTCAGAAATTTTCTTGACGAAACCATCATTTTGTAACGCACTTCTTGATACATTAAGTGGTAAATCTGGACAATCAATAACACCTTTTAATAACATTAAGAACTCTGGTATAACTTCTTTAATATTATCAGCGATAAATACTTGGTTATTATATAATTTGATTGTACCTTCTACAGAATCATATTCTGTATTGATTTTAGGGAAGTATAAGATACCCTTTAAGTTAAATGGATAATCCATGTTTAAGTGAATCCAGAATAAAGGTTCTTTGAAATCATGGAATACATTACGATAGAATTCTTTGTATTCTTCTTCTGTACAATCATTAGGATGTTTTGTCCATAATGGAGTTGGATTGTTAAGAGGTTTTGGTCCTTTATCCTCCTTCTTTTCTTCTTCTGTTTCTGTATCTTCACTATCTACTTCGCCATCTGTACTCTCTACTGCATTTCCATCTGCATCTACTTCAGCGTCGATTACTTCTTCTTTTTCTTCTTCAACTGGAGCGTCTGCATTCGTAAAATAGATCTCTACTGGCATGAAGGAACAGTATTTCTGAATTACTTCTTTTGCACGATATTCGTTAGCAAATTCATAACTATCTTCGTTTAGATAAAGTGTGATTTCAGTACCTCTTGTCTCTTTGTCACCTTCTGACATCTCGAATTCAGTACCACCTTCTGATTCCCAATGAACACTTGCTGAACCTGGTTTGTATGATAATGTATCAATGGTAACTTTATCTGCTACCATGAATGCAGAATAGAAACCTAAACCAAAGTGTCCGATAATTTGTTCTTCGTTTGTTTTATCTTTGTATTGTGCTAAGAATGCCTCTGCACCTGAGAAAGCGATTTGATTAATGTATTGTTTAACTTCATCAGCAGTCATACCAATACCATTATCGATGATTTTAATTGTTTTGTTCTCTGGACTAACGATTACATCAAGGCGATATTTCTCACCATCAGCTTCTTCGAATTCACCCATAATAGATAACTTCTTTAACTTAGTAATTGCATCACAACCATTTGATATAAGCTCACGATAGAATATATCATGGTCTGAATATAACCACTTCTTGATTATTGGAAAAATATTTTCTGAATTAATGGATAAGCTTCCTTGTTCTCTACTCATTACATTCTCTCCTTTGATTATTCTCTAAATTATGAAAAATATGATATGCAAACTTTTAATTATCATTCATAACAATGACTCAATGTCACTTACTGATAATAATATTAATACGGGTTAAATCAAAAGTCAAGAAAAAATTAGCACTCATCTAAAGTGAGTGCTAATAAAATTAATTACGTTTAACAAAACTTGACTTTTCAATAATAAGTTTTCCTTTATTATAGGCAAAAGTTACTTGAATATCATGAGTAGACCACTTATCAAATGTAGCAAAAGTACCTACAAGATAAGGAAGCTCCCCTTTCGACTCCACTACTTTCAATACATACATAGGATATTCAAAATCTTCTCCATCGAAATAATCGTATCCTTGTTTCATCTGTTCCTCATCAATATCAACTACCACATCTATAGGGGCTTCTTTGGCAAGTTCCAAGCAGGTAACATGATATGAGTCCTTCTCTTTTTCATAATGTAGGGTAATCTTTGGACTGTTCTGGTTTTCCTTGTCCATGGCATTTTCAATAACTGTTGGCCACTTCATTCGCTCATATCCATTTTCTATCTTTTCAAAGATTAAGTTTTTACCAAAGGCACTAGGGTCTGTACTGGTATCATAAGTGAAAGATGTAATTATTTCATTGACTCCGTCACCTGTTAGATCAATCCCTTGTATATGAGGGATTCCTGTTCCGATGCCTGTTATCGTGATTTCATCACCATTACCAAAGGAAATACGATAGTTATCTTCATCCCCATCTGATACATACTCATGATAGACACGATCCGTCTTACCATCCCCATCATAATCTTGATTTATAAAAGATTTATATTCTGACCAGGCTGTACACTCATCAAGCCACCCTGTATATCTCACATGCCCCAAAATTGATTGGTTATTCTGACTATATTCTCTGGAAATTTTTTTCGCAAAAGTCTCCTCTTCCTCATCATTTATGTTTTTCCTGTAACAACCTTCTCCTTCCTCTACCAAATTAAGTTTGTTATCATTTATCTCATAAGTTTTATAAGAAAAGCGAATAGAATCCTCTGATATAGAAGCAATATTGATATGTAACAGATTATTCTCTATGATAATGTACTGATATCTTCCATCTGGGTTTTCCTGTTCCAGAGTCCTTAAAATCTCTTCTCCGTTTTCATAATCAGCTACTTCCTCTCTTGACAAATCCGATCCTTTATACGGTACAAAATTACCGTCTTTGTAATAAAATATATAGTTTTTGTGCGTATGACCAGTGAAAATATCTGATTCTATATCATAGTCCAAGTCATATTCTGACTGTGCACAGATAATTGTATCGCCCGCTACATGTTTTTCTTCCCCATATGGAATTTTACTTACTGCCTTATTATCCGTAACTCCATATACATTTGTTAGAATTGGATTTCCTTCTATATAAGAGACAAGAAGGTATTTCATATTATCACTTTCAAAGGTTTCCTGCTCCTCCTTTAGATACACGTCCTCTAACAAAAGTGTCGTATCTCCTTCTTCCGATATGAACCATAAATCCCCATATAAGTATCCATCCATGCTGCCTTCCTCAGATACATCTTCGGTTTTACCAATCTCCACAAAAGCCTCTTCTTTCTTATCACCTTCATAATCTTTCAAGAAACATACACTCTTTGCATCTTTATCATATCCGCCTGCTTTTCGTACTGCTTCTATAGCACTGTTTTTTGTAAACTCTTCTCCTTTAGGATTACTTAAGAAACAAACAACCAGTAAAATAAGAATCCCCATTGCACTAAGTATAATCCAAAAGGGTGCTTTCTTATAATTCAATACATGTTTAATCCTTGATTTCACACCATCTTCTCCAAAGGAGGTAAGAGAACCAACCGTTCGATTTTTCATTATACCCCTTCCTCCCGTCGCTTCATTAAGCAATGCGTAGGAATAAATCTTCTTACTCTCCTCACCCATCTGGTTTACCACTTTCTCATCACATGACATTTCACAATCTTTATTCATTAAATAAAAAGCCAGCCATACAAATGGATTGAACCAGTGAATACATGAAATTGCTAGGGCAAGTGGTTTAATCAAATAGTCCTTACGCGATAGATGTACGCCTTCATGACATTGAATGACCTTTCTATTCTGTTCATCTAATCCCTCTGACAGATAGATTGTAGGATGGATAATACCAAACACAAAGGAAAGATGTTCTCCCTTTACTTCCTTGATACCTTTTTCAACTTCTTTTGCTTTCTTAATCCTGATCTTGAATCTCCAGTAAGATGCGATATGATAGACTGCAAGAACGATAACACCTGCAAACCATATGTATGAAAGTATTGTGAAAGTTACATTATTATCCCTGTTATTTCGATTTTTATTTCCTACAGTGTTAGTATTTTCCCCTTGATTCTCTATCAAATTACTTTTTTGCTTCTCAATCAAGTTGCTTTCTTCATTCCTATCTGTTTCAGAACCGTCTAAATTGCTTTTTTCACTCAAATCTGTACCAGAGCCATTTAAAAGCAAATTTTCGGATTCATTTTTAGTAGTACCCGCTGTTACTACATTCGCATTTTCTTTCGATACTCTTTGCTGTGCTTGCTCTGATACCAAGGTTTCTGGAATCAAGCTAAAACGGCTTTCTGGAAATACTGGGCATATCAGACGAATGAAAACAATCGCCCAAAGCATATAGGAAAACCTCCTTGGAGCCTTACTAAGCAATAGTCTTGCCAACAAGACGATGAAGATGCAAAAGGTTCCTGCCAAACTTAATCTAAGAACTGTTTGTAATATCCCACTCATTATTTATAATCCTCCCTTTATTAGAACATGGCCTTTGATAATTGCGAAACTCTTTGTAGTGCATAAAGATATATCAAGTGTTTTTCTCTTTGTAATCTTCTATCATTTGTTGGATTTCAGAAATCTGTGCATCACTTAGCTTTTTGCGTTCCATGAACGCTGCAACCATCTTGGGCAAAGAACCCCCGAAAGCTTTTACCACAAACTGTTCTCCCTGAATTTGCAGATATTCCTCCTTCTTTACAAGAGAGGTTACCACAGAATTCTCATTTTTACATATTTCTTGTTCACATAACTTTTTCAGAAATGTATATGTAGTGGACTTCTTCCAATCGAACTCCTTCTCACACAATTTTACCAATTCACCGCTTCTTATGGGTTCTCCCTTCCATATAATCTCTGCGAACTTCAATTCAGCTTCTGTCATCTGATACATGAGATGAACCTCCTTTTACATTTTCATATCAATTATACAAGCATAAAAATAGGTCGGTAAGTTATAGACCTTGTATTTAAAGTCTATAACTTACCGACCATAATGTCAAACAAAATTTTGTAAAATAGGATATACTTACTATTTTTAAGTATATCCTGATCATATTATTCTTCTTCAAACACAATTTCAAAATGTTTCAAGAATCGTTTCATATTACTATCCCACTCTTGTTCTACTGTTTTATCCATAGTAAACACTTTCATGGATACCCCTGTAATAAGATGAAGGTTTCCATTCTCATAACGAATATTAAGATAAAGGGAACCGATTTGAGACAAATCAAAACTCGGTAATGCTTTCTCAATAATTTTCTTCGTGTTAGCAGGTGATAGAATAAGTACAATTTTGAACATCGCTGGTACTTTCTTACCTTTCATAAGCGAAAAGGCAATTGGCTTAATCTCCGACCACGTAGAATATTGTCTATCTTCTAGTGTTTCTTTCTCCTCTTCATCGTACCAACCAGTATTCAATTTACCATTAATTTTAAATTGATTATAAGTAATAATTTCTAATTCAGATAATAAAAAATTATCAAAAACATTCTGAATTAGTAAATGATTCATAAATGATTTCACATCAACAACATGTAAAGAGACCATAATCCTCCCTTATCTGTAACTATGCAGACAAAATCCTGAATAGTTACAACTTGTTTTTTATAATAATAATTCGTATAATGTAACTTATCGGAAGCAAAACAAGCACGAACGTAGTGAGTATTTGTTTTGACCCGATAAGTTAGTGAAAAACCGTAGGTTTTGAACTAGATAGCTATAGTATACCACAAAGTCACTTTTCACAAAACATAAATATGCTTTGAGATTCAAAGAATAAACAGTATAATACACTTATTAACTCAAATCATAACTATAGATATGAAAAGAAATAACCAAGAATTACGGAGGAAATAAAAATGGATTTTAAAAAAGATGCATTAGAATTAATGAATTTTATTGAAACAGCAACTTCACCATTTCATGTAGTAGCAAAGAGTGCTGCTCATCTTCAAGAAAATGGATTTGTTGAACTGGATATGAAACAACCATGGACATTAGAAAAAGGAGCAAATTACTATGCAATTCCTTATCCATCAACACTATTTGCTTTCAGCGTTGGTGAAAATACTAAGGATTCTTCTAACTTTAGAATTGTAGCTACCCATACAGATCACCCTTGTTTAATGATTAAACCACTTGCAGATATGACAAGTAATGGATATCGAAAAATTAATACAGAAATCTATGGTGGGCCTATCTTAAACACATGGCTTGATCGTCCTCTATCCATAGCAGGTCGTGTAGCGATTGCAAGTGATTCAATTTTTGAACCAGAGATGCGTTTTATTGATATGAGAAAACCTGTTCTTACAATTCCAAACTTAGCAATTCATATGAATCGTGAAGTAAACAAAGGTGTAGAACTTAACCGTCAAACAGACATGTTACCAATTATCGGTCTAGTGAATGACAATCTTAATAAAGACGGTTACTTTATGAACTTCTTAGCCAAAGAACTTGGCGTTGAAGCGGATAAGATTCTTGATTTTGAATTATATATTTATAATTCAGAGAAAGGACAACTTATTGGTGCAGAAGAAGAATTCATCTCTTGCCCACGTCTTGATAATCTAACTTCTACTTATGGCGCTCTTCGTGCAATTACAAGCGGAAACCGTAACGATGGAATTAATGTTATTGCTTTATTTGACAATGAAGAAGTTGGAAGTAAAACAAAACAAGGTGCAGATTCCACTCTTATGACTATGTTATTAGAAAAGATCTACGAAGGACTTGGGTTCTCACATACTCGTTGTTTAGAAGCTATGATGCGCAGTATGCACTTGTCTGTTGACGTTGCTCATGCCATTCACCCAAATCATTCAGAAAAAAGTGATCCTACTACATTCGCTAAATTAAACGAAGGTATCGTTATCAAGATTAATAATAATCAAAAATACGCTACAGATTCACAAGCGATTGCTGCACTTCAACAATTATGCGACTCAGGTAATGTGAAATACCAAAAATACGTGAATCGTTCTGATATTGCAGGTGGTGGAACTCTTGGTTCTTTAGTTTCCTCACAGATTCCTATGTTAACAGTTGACCTTGGAATCCCAATGCTTGCAATGCACTCTGCAAGAGAATTAATGGGCGTAAAAGACCAAACATATATGAACCAATTACTTCGTACGTTCTTTACTGCTTAGGTTGATATATTGAATGCAAAACTCTTTATATGCTTTCATAGCTTCTTAGCTGGCGTACTATGACACGAAACACGCTACACATCTAACTACTTCTAGGTGTGTACGGGTAGGATCTGCAAAAGGTACGGAATCGCCTTCGATTCGGCTTCCTGCCTCAGCTCAGGCTGGCTCGGCCTCCTTGCCTCGCCTTCCTAGGGTATTCAGTACACACTAAGAAGTACTATAGATGTTTCGCTATCGTTTCTTAGTCATTGTACGCCAGCTAAGAAGCAGATTTACTTTAATGAGAGTTTTGCTTTGTTACTTTATCGATATACGAGTATAAGTAAGTTAATGAATAAATGAACATCATATAGCCGATACCTACTCCTTGAAATTTTCAAGTTGCAAGTTTGAGTTATTAAATTTAACTAAAACCATCGGCTAACAAACCAAGTTATTATATCTCTATATAATAACAAAACATAGCAATCTACCGGTATAATTCGTAAAAATCCGTTCATACTGATAATAAAATCCTTAGGTATTTACCTAAAAAGTTCAGTGTGAAAGGAGTTTTACCATGAGAGCAAGCAGTGAAGCTTATATTAATGTAGCCTGTCATTGTAGCGAATATTTACCAGTTCCAATGAATAGTATTTCTAACTCTAGTATTAATGATAAAAAATCTTGTGTTACTTGTCGTCACTTTGATACGGATAGATGTTTCTGCAAGATTGATTTATATGACCGTATTGTTAGAAATCATCAAATTGATGAAGACGAGTAAGTTTAGATGATTAAATTTGTTAGTCTATTCAATCATAATAAAAAAACAATCTTAAAATCTTGTATTTGATATAGCGATATTAATATTCGCCAATGGTACAACTTTTTAAGATTGTTTTTATATGATTACATTGCTAACATCGAAATTGCATACAATATCAGCAATTGCAATGTATAGAAAACATAGAAAAAATATCAGGGCTCGTATATAACGAAGAAAATGCTAA
>NZ_CBDLAM010000045.1:0-23457 GCF_965301125.1 Anaerosporobacter sp.
ATTAAAACTATATACGATTAAAGATAGCCGTTTTTCCTATAGGAAGAATACAATTGCTTCCAGTATCAAACCAGTTAACGCAGCGCTAACAGTAGAACTAGCAAAAGACTACATGAAGGAAGATGCCCAGGTTCTAGATCCATTCTGTGGAGTAGGTACCATGTTAATTGAAAGACATAAGGCAGTTAAGGCGTATTCAACCTATGGTCTTGATATCTATGCAGATGCAATTCAATTAGCGAAAGAAAATACACAGGCAGCAAGACAAGTCATTCATTATATTAATCGTGACTTCTTTGATTTCAAACATGAATATCTATTTGATGAGATTATTACGGATATGCCTTTCTCTAATTCCGTCAATAGGGAGCAGGAGATAAGCGATTTGTACCAACGTTTCTTTAAGAAAGCAGGAGTACATCTAAAAGATGATGGCGTGATAATCTTATATACCCATAACCTAGAATTTGTGCGTAAGTATAGTAAAGTAGAAGGATACCAGATACAAAAAGAGTTTGAGATATCAAGAAAAGAAGGAACATATGTGGTGATTATTACGAAGTAAAACAGAAAATATGTTCGAAAATGAATTGACGCTATTTTTACAATAAGATATAATATATATGCTTTTATTACAGTATAATAATGAAGTGAGGTAGAGAATCGTGAAGATAAGTGTAGTAATACCTTATGTGAATGGTCCCCATTTTCTAGAGGATTGTTTAGAAAGTTTAAAGGATCAAACATGGAAAGATTTTGAGGTATTGTTAGTACAAGATAAACCAAGTAAGTATCTAACGGAAACGGAAAATGTGAATGTGGTGGAAGAACCTACCAACATTGTGGATAACTATAAGAAATTTTTCCCTATCCGTGTATATCATACATCAAATACACAGGGGGTTAGTGCTGCTCGTAATATTGGTATTGAGAATGCTGTAGGTGAGTATGTATATTTCTTAGATTCAGACGACTATCTGTTTCATAATACGTTAGAAGAACTAGTAAAAGCAGCAGATGAGGGACAAGTTGATGTCGCTTATGGAAATATTGTTGATACCTGGTTTAAGAGACTTGTATTTTTTGAATCCTATGATAAAGAAGATAAGCAAGTGAATACAGCCTCAGAAGAAGCTATCATGAATGCCACAGAAGGTGATGATGAAGAGGATTATAGTAAGAATGTAATTACAAAACTAAAACCTTCTAAAGCAGCAGTAGATTTAATTGGTAAGAAACGTGGCTTTGTAGCCATATCAGCTTTGAATCTTCTTATTAAACGAGAATTACTTATCCATAATCAGATAGTTTTTGATGAGAAGGTTCTATTCTATGCGGATATGTCATTTGTAGCAAGGACGTTGAAAGTAGCAAGTAAAACAGTTTTCGTCTCAGAGGCTAGATATGTTAAGCGTAAACATAATGATCCAGTTCATTATCCAGCTATTACACAGATAAAGGCGGATGACAAATTTGCTCATATGCTACATTCTTATGAGACGTCAGTGGAGGCAGTAGGAGAGAATGATGTTATATCCTACTTATTAGCATTCAAGTTAATTAATTATTATACCAACTATCACGCAACTAAGATAAGAAGAAGTGAGAAGGTTTACTGGAGAGGTGAGCGCTTTACTTCTATGAAAAATTTAATTGCGAAAATACCAGAAGAGATTATTACCAGTTTATCTAGCTATAAGAAGAAGTTAGTAAAGAGATTGCTTAACGGTGATTTGACGGCTACAAAACGTGCTGTTAATGTACATCTTGGTTTGAAAAAAATTCGTAAGATTAAGACAAATCCGAGGGCATTTGCATGCTACCTATATTTTCATCTATTTACGAAAATGAAGATGAAAGATAACTGGGTATTGTTTGAAAGTTTCTTTGGTAAAAGTTATTCGGATAGTCCAAAGTATATCTATGAGTATCTAAATCAGGCCTACCCGAACCAGTACAAATGTATTTGGGTTATTAATGATATGAAGACAGAGATTCCATATGGAGCGATTAAAGTAAAACGTTTTAGTATTCGTTATGCCTATTATTTTGCACGTTGTAAATACAATGTACTGAATGTTAGACAACCAAACTGGATACGTAAACGTAAGGGGAATATATTCCTTGAGACTTGGCATGGAACTCCACTTAAAAGATTGGTTTTTGACCAAGAAGAAATATGTGGTGCATCTCCACTCCATAAGCAACAATTTTATCGTCAATCAAGAGATTGGGATTACTTAATATCAGATAATAGATTCTCTACAGAGACATTCAAAAGAGCATTTTTATTCCATAATGAGATTGTAGAATGCGGATATCCAAGAAATGATGTATTATATGCACCAGATAAAGAGGAAAGGATATCCAAGTTAAAGGATCAACTTGGAATACCAAAAGATAAAAAGACAATTCTATATGCACCAACATGGAGAGATGATGAGTATTACGGTAAAGGCGAATATAAATTTGCATTAAAATTAGATTTACGTGAATTAAAGAGACAGATTGGCGATGAATATGTACTGTTACTTCGTACCCATTATTATATTGCAGACTCTATTGATACAACAGGAATTGAAGACTTTGCTTTCAATGTTAGCAAATATAATGACATATCAGAATTGTATTTGATATCGGATTTGCTGATTACAGACTATTCTTCTGTGTTCTTTGATTATGCGAATCTTAGACGACCAATCTTATTCTATACCTATGATCTTGATAAATATAGGGATATGTTACGTGGTTTCTATCTTGATATAGAAAAAGAGATGCCAGGTCCATTATTATTTACTGAAGAGGAAGTTATTGCTGCGATTAAAGATATTAGAAGTATTGAGAAGCAATATCAGATTAAATACGACGAATTCTATAACCGTTTCTGTCATGTTGATGATGGGAATGCATCAAAGAGAATTGTTGAAAGAGTGTTTCAGCAGACGCCTTCGTCAAGCTAGGAACAAACAAAGGTTTCAGAAAGGAATTACAAAAGTATAATGCAGTTTGATACGCAACATGTGGAACAACTAATCTTGCTGTCAGCATCGATTGTTGCGGTTTTCTTCTTACTGAAGTTTATGAGAAAAAAGCATAAGAAGAAAAGATTGTTACAAAGCAATATCTATGATATTGACCTACTGTCAGGTGAAGATTTTGAGAAATTCCTTTATTATTTTTATAAAAAACATGGGTATCGAGTGAAATTAACTTCACTAACTCATGATTTCGGAGCAGATTTAGTTATTAAATCTCGTGGTAAACGAATTGTAGTACAAGCAAAACGTTACAAAGAACGGGTTGGAATTAAAGCAGTTCAGGAAGTAATTGGTTCTATGGCTTACTACAAAGCAAAACAAGGTATGGTTATAACGAATAGTTATTACACGCAAAGCGCATATGTACTTGCAAAGTCCAATGGAATTACCTTAATAGGACGTAATGCATTGATTCATATGATTACTAACGATAAGGTATTATTACCTAAATAGAACATTAATGCTGCTGTCGCATGAAGGTTATTGATGATAGAAGCAGAATAAACAGTTGCATATAGGTTAACGAAAAGTTTTTAAATTAAAAGCATTCACACACCGGTAAAAAGACACCCCCAAGAAGTTGAATGCCAATGACGTACATTTCATGTTCGTCATTGGCACACACCTTCTTGGGGGTGTTTTTTTAACGTTGCATTTCATTGCTTTTAATTTAAAAAATTTATGCTAGTTTATTCAAACAACTGTTTATTCTGATTCTATCTTGTAAGTTTTCGTGCGACAGCTTTTTATGAGTATTATTATAGGCTGAATTATAAAACTTAATATGTATCTATAAAGTAGACCAGCAAAACTCTTAATACCGTATATCTGCTTCTTAGCTTACGTACTATGACTAAGAAACAGTAGCGAAGCATCTACAGTACTTCTTAGTGTGTACTTAAGTACCCTAGGAAGGTGAGGCAAGGAAGCCAAGCCAGCCTGAGCTGAGGCAGGATGCCGAATCGAAGGCGGTTCCGCACCCATTAATGAAACTACGTGTACATACTTAGAAGTACTTAGATGTGCAGCGTGTTTTGTGTCATAGTACGTAAGCTAAGAAGCTATGAAAATGTAGATAGAGTTTTGCGTACATTATTAAAAATTTAATTAAGCTTTTTTGTCACTTAGAGAATATTTATCAAAAATGTACATATTCTAACTTGGTAACTATGGAACAAATAAAAAAGATAGGGTGATATCACATGAAAACATTTGAAGTTAAGACCAAAATTGTGTTTGGTGAAAATGCACTTGGATACATCACCTCACTGGCGAATAAGAAAGTTTTTATTGTAACTGATCCATTTATGGTAAAGTCAGGGATGATAGAGAGAATAACCTCCAAACTATCAAGTGGAAGTTATCAAGTATTTAGCGATGTTGTACCTGATCCCCCAATGGAACTGGTTGTTCAAGGTGTGAGTGAAGTAACTGCATATAAACCAGATGCAGTAATTGCCCTTGGTGGTGGTTCAGCGATAGATGCAGCGAAAGCAATCATGAACTTTTCAAAAAAAGCCGCAAATCTACCAGATATGCAATTCATTGCAATTCCAACTACAAGTGGAACAGGATCAGAAGTAACTAATTTTGCAGTAATTACAGATAAGCAAAAAGGAGTGAAATATCCACTTGTATCTAGTGAACTATTACCCGATGTAGCAATACTAGAACCTGAACTCGTTAAGAGTCTTCCAGCTCAAATCGTAGCGGATACAGGAATGGATGTATTAACCCATGCAGTAGAAGCGTATGTTTCTACAAAAGCTTCTGATTTTTCCGATGCGTTAGCAGAGAAAGCAGTCACACTCGTATTTGATTATCTACTGAGGTCCTACAGGAGTAGTGATGATATGGAAGCAAAAGAGAAGATGCATTCCGCATCTTGTTTAGCGGGTATGGCATTCAATGAAGCCTCCCTAGGTGTTAATCATGCCATTGCGCATAATATTGGTGGAAAACTCCACATACCGCATGGAAGAACGAATGCAATTCTTTTACCACATGTTATTGAATACAACAGTAATATGGAAGGGTTTAATCCTAAAACCTATACCTTAGCAGCTAAGAAATATGCAAAGCTTGCTAAATTATGTGGAATTCAAGGTGCAACCATTCGTTCGCTAGTTAAGGGATTCATTGCAGAAATTCTACGATTAGAACGTGAGATGAAGATGCCAATTTCCCTTAAAGATTGTGGAATTAAAGAAGAGGATTATCTTGAAGTTAAGAAAAGTATTGCTGAGGGTGCCCTAGAAGATGCGTGTATGGAAACCAATCCAAGGAAGACTACGGTATCAGATGTATTAGAGATTCTTCATCTAATTAAGTAGGGTAGGTGAGAACAATAGCACTACAAGTTGAGGAAAAACAAAGAATTATTCAAGAATTTGTACCAGGTAAACAGATTACTCTGGCACATATAATCGCAAATCCTACCGAAGAAATCTATCTGAAGATGGGGCTAATTACCGAAGAAATTAATGCCATAGGCATTATGACAATTACACCAAGTGAAGGAGCAATTATTGCTGCGGATATTGCAACTAAGTCGTCTGATATTAAACTTGGGTTTATTGATCGTTTTAGTGGTGCGCTTGTAATAACTGGTGATGTTAGTTCTGTTGAAGCCGGTATCAAAGATATTGTAATGGTATTAAATGAACAACTTGGCTTTACTCCAACGAAGGTTACAAGAACGTAGTGAGCTAGGAGGAATAGCTTTGGGAAAAATAATATTCATGGGCAGAACTGGTTGTGGTAAGACAACCTTATGTCAAAAATTAAGCCAACTTGAGATTCGATATAAGAAAACACAAGCAGTTGAATTGTATGATAAAGCAATCGATACACCAGGCGAATATCTAGAGAATAGGAATTATTATCGAGCGTTAATTAATACAGCAGTCGATGCGAAGTTAATAGCACTCATTGCTGATCCAACCGCTTACGATAACTTTATTCCACCCGCTTTTGCTGGAACCTTTGCAAAAGAATTGATTGGAATTATTACGAAAATAAATCTTGTGAACGACCAAGAAGCGATTTCCAAAGTAGAGAGAAGCCTAAAGGAAGCAGGAGTTACTCGGATCTTCAAAGTAGACACGATTGATGAAATCGGTATTGACGAACTTTTTGCTTATATTCATGAAAAAATTGATAGTTAGGAGGTGGAGTATATGAGAGAAGAACTACTTAGTGTTGGAATTGATATTGGAACAAGTACAACGCAACTTGTATTTTCAAAGTTATACATTGAGAATATGGCATCTAGTTACTCTGTTCCAAGAATCGTAATTGTTGACAAAGAAATCATATATCGTAGTGAGATAAATTTTACCCCACTAAAATCACCTACCGAAATCGATGGACCTAGAGTTAGGCAAATTATCGAAAAAGAATATGAAAGAGCTGGAATTAGTAAATCTGCTATAGATACAGGTGCAGTAATTATTACTGGAGAGACAGCGAGAAAAGAGAATGCAAAAGAAGTACTAGAATTCTTAAGTGGTTTCGCTGGTGATTTCGTTGTCGCTACAGCTGGACCCGATCTTGAAAGTATTATTGCGGGTAAAGGTGCAGGTGCTCATGCATATTCGAAAGAGCATAACACCACAGTGGTCAATATTGATATTGGTGGTGGAACAAGTAATTTGGCATTATTCCTGCGAGGAGAAATTGTTGATACTGGTTGTCTTGATATTGGAGGACGATTAATTAAGATTGATCCGTCGACCCATGAGATTACGTATCTATCAAAGAAAGTTGAGAAATTAATTGCCAAGCATAATCTGAATATTCGTATCGGTATGGTAGCAACCAAAGAAAACCTTGATCCTATCGTTAGATTGATGATTAAAGGTTTAAAGCAAAGTGTTGGTTTAGCTGAGATTGATGATGATTATGAGATTATGATTACCAATAAGAGTATTGACCCGAATCAAGATATTAAGAACATTTCGTTTTCAGGTGGTGTGGCAGATTATATCTATCATGATAGAGAGGGTAAAGATTATTTTGCTTATGGTGATATGGGAGTATTACTAGGAGAAGCAATTAGGCAATCCGACTTGTGTACAAGGCTTCATTTGATACAGAGTGTAGAAACCATTCGAGCTACTGTAGTAGGAGCTGGTACACATACAACAGAGATTAGCGGAAGTACGATTACGTATACCAGTAATCCATTTCCAATTAAGAACCTTCCGATTTTAAAGATGCGAAAAGAAGAGGAGGAGAGTAAAGAAACCTTACAGGAAGCGCTTAAGAAGAAATTAGAATGGTTCAAATTAGAAGGAAATCTTCAAAGGGTTGCAATAGCAATTGAGGGTATCAAAAATCCGTCCTTTGTTCAAGTATCCGATTATGCAAAAGGCTTAGTGATGGGGATACAAGAATTAATAAGTAGGGAATTACCACTGATTATCATTGTGGAACAAGATATGGCAAAGGCTTTAGGACAAGCCATGTATCATGAACTGAATTATCAAAAAGATGTTATCTGTCTTGATAGTATTAAGCTAGACAACGGGGATTACATTGACATTGGAAAACCTGTGGCAGAAGGAACCGTCTTACCAGTTGTAGTGAAGACACTTGTATTCAATGAATAAGAATGGGTATCCAAATCCTTAAAGTTTGGAGAATTAGTAGTTATAAAAAGTGAATAATAGGAGGCGTAATATGATTTTAAAGACCTTGTTATTTGACCATACTTATGAGTTTAAATCACTCAAAGAAGTATTGGCGAAAGCGAATGAAGAAAAATCAGGAGATTTACTTGCAGGTGTAGCAGCAGGTTCTGCAGAAGAACGTGTAGCAGCTAAAGTCGTTTTAGCTAACATTACATTAGAACAATTAAGAGAAAATCCCGTAGTTCCTTATGAGATTGATGAAGTTACAAGAATTATCCAAGATGATGTAAATGAAAAGATTTACAATGAAATAAAACACCTAACAGTAGCAGAATTTCGTGAATGGATTCTTGATGAAAGTACCAAAGGTAGTGATATTAGACGTATTAGTCGAGGGTTAACTTCTGAAATGGTAGCAGCAGTTGCTAAATTAATGTCTAATATGGATTTAATTTATGGTGCAAGCAAAATCCGTGTTACAGCACATTGTAATACAACAATTGGTGAACCTGGAACTTTAAGCTCACGTCTACAACCAAACCATCCGACAGATGATCCAGATGGTATCATGGCTTCTTTATTAGAAGGTTTGACTTATGGAGCAGGAGATGCACTTCTTGGACTTAATCCTGTAGATGATTCAACCGAAAGTGTTGCCCGTGTATTAAAACGTTTTGAAGAAATTAAACAAAAATTCAAAATACCTACACAGACTTGTGTACTTGCCCACGTAACAACACAAATGGATGCAATCAGAAAGGGTGCTCCAACGGATCTCATCTTCCAATCAATTGCAGGTTCTGAAAAAGGTAATGAAGCTTTTGGTTTTAATGCTGCAATCATTGAGGAAGCTAGACAGTTAGCCTTACACGAAGGTACGGCAGAGGGTCCTAACGTAATGTATTTTGAAACTGGTCAAGGTTCTGAGTTGTCTTCAGAAGCCCATCATGGAGCCGATCAGGTAACGATGGAAGCTAGATGTTATGGATTTGCAAAACATTTTGATCCATACATTGTTAATACAGTAGTTGGTTTCATAGGACCAGAGTATCTATATGATGGAAGACAAGTAAATCGTGCTGGCCTAGAGGATCACTTTATGGGAAAACTAACTGGTATTTCAATGGGGTGCGACGCATGTTACACAAACCATATGAAAGCCGATCAAAATACAATTGAAGATTTGTCAGTACTTCTTACAACTGCAGGTTGTAACTATTTCATGGGTATTCCACATGGTGATGACGTTATGCTTAATTATCAAACAACTGGATACCATGAAACGGCAGCATTACGTGAGATGTTTGGTTTAACAGCCATCAAACCATTCCATGAATGGTTAGTCAATATGGAATTCGTTGATGAAAAAGGCAAGCTAACGAAGCGTGCTGGTGATGCTTCAATATTATTCTAGAAGGAGGGAAGAGCATGAACGAGCAAGACTTAAGAAAAATGGTAGAACAGATGGTAGAACAGATGGTGAGTAAAGATTCTAGCAATTCCACCATTTCTAATAACAATAAATACGAGCCATCATCAAGCTCACAGGTGAGTGGTGAATGCCTCCCTGATATTACAAAGATTGATTTACGTAAGCAATTCTTAATAAAGGATGCCAAGGATAAAGAAGGATATTTGGCAATGAAAGCAAAGACTCCTGCGCGTCTAGGTATGGGTAAAGCAGGTGCTAGATATAAGACAGCTAGTATGTTGCGTGTACGTGCCGACCATGCAGCAGCACAAGATGCTGTATTTTCAGATGTATCCGAAGAGTTCATTAAGAAGAATAATTTCGTATTTGTTAAGACCTTGTGTAAGGATAAAGATGAATATCTTACAAGACCTGATCTTGGTAGAAGATTTCCGCCTGAAGAGATAGAAGTGATTAAGAAAACATGTGGTCAAAATCCAAAAGTACTAATAATCGTAGGCGATGGACTTTCTTCTTCTGCTATTGAAGCCAATGTAGAAGATATGATTCCTGCTATTAAACAAGGGCTTAGTAGATATAGTATAAATGTTCCACCAATTTTATTTATCAAATATGCCAGAGTTGGTGCGATGGACGACATTGGTCAAGCTACAGACGCAGATGTAATCTGTATGTTGGTTGGTGAAAGACCAGGACTTGTGACAGCAGAATCTATGTCAGCTTATATTGCCTATAAACCAAAACATGGTTTACCAGAAGCAAAGAGAACGGTTATTAGTAACATTCATAAAGGTGGTACTACTGCAGTTGAAGCAGGTGCACATGCAGCGGATTTAATCAAGAAGATGTTAGATAAGAAAGCATCTGGTATTGACTTAAAATAAACGTGTAAAGAGAGAGAATTAAGGAGGAAATCATATGAAAAATGATAAATTGCGACCTAAGATTCTTGCAGTTCGCATTATATCAAATGTAAGTCCTGATTTGGCAGCAAAATTAGAATTAGGTCCTCGCCATAAGAGTATTGGGATTATCACGGCGGATATTGATGACGTAACTTATACAGGGCTTGATGAAGCAACAAAAGATGCAGATGTAGAGGTTGTATATGCAAAATCAATGTACGCAGGTTCTGCTAATGCATCTACAAAGTTAGCGGGTGAGGTGATTGGTATCTTAGCGGGACCGAGTCCTGCTGAAGTAAGAAGTGGATTGAATGCTTGTATCACTTTTATGGAAAATGATGCTTATTTTGTAAGTGCAAACGAAGATGATTCTATTGCATATTATGCGCATACCGTTTCTCGTACTGGTTCTTATCTATCAAAGGTAGCAGGTATTCCAGAAGGAGAAGCAATAGCTTATTTGATTGCACCTCCGCTAGAATCCATCTACGGATTAGATGCAGCAATGAAAGCTGCTGATGTTAAGTTATGTGAATTCTTTGGACCACCATCTGAAACTAACTTTGGTGGTGGTTTATTGACAGGTTCACAATCTGCCTGCTATGCTGCTTGTTCTGCATTCGCTGAGGCTGTTCGTAGTGTTGCGGAACGTCCAAAGGAATATCAATAATAGATGCAAGCGCTTGGCTTAATTGAAGTAGTAGGATATCCTCCAGCAGTAGAAGCGGCAGACGCAGCATTGAAAGCAGCCAATGTTACGTTGCTTAGCATAGCAAAAGCAGATGCTGGTATTATGACAGTTGAAATTGTGGGAGACGTTGGAGCAGTAACTTCTGCTGTAGATGCAGGTGCTAGAAGTGCTGCTAGAATCGGACTTGTTCGTGCGAGACATGTTATACCAAGAGTGGAACCTGAATTAATAGGTACGGTGATTCCAAGAGAACATGCTTACAAAAAGGTGGAACCAAAGATTCCTGAACCCAAGAGTGATGATCAAACGGAGTCAACTAAGGAAGTAAAGGAAGCTGAGAATCTACCAGATGAAGCAGGCAAGACGCAAGACAAAAAACCTGACGTTCCCGTTACAGACAAGAAAGACGAAAAATCACCAACCTTTGATTTTTCCCAAGAACAATTAAGTAAACGTAGTAATGCGAATCTAAGGAATCTTATTCAATCGTTAGGTATTGAAGTCGGGGCAGATCGCTTGAATACAATGAAGAAACAAGATCTTATTCGGTTATTACTTGATTATGATAAGAAACACGAGAAATAAAGGAGACAGCGAATGGAAAATCAAGATAAAGACCTACGCTCGATACAAGAGGTGCGAAACCTTTTAAGGGAAGCTGATAAGGCACAAAAGATTTTGGTAACCTTCGATCAAGCTAAGATTGATCAAATTATAAAAGTAGTTGCAGATGCTTGTGTACAAAATGCAGTACGTTTGGCAAAAATGGCAAACGAAGAAACTAGTTTTGGTATATGGCAAGATAAAGTAATAAAGAATGTATTTGGTTCGAAAGTTGTCTATGAAGCAATTAAAAATCAAAAAACGGTTGGTATTATAGCAGAAGACAAAGAAAAGAGGACCATGGATGTTGCTACAGCAGTAGGAGTAATAGCAGGAATTATTCCTTCAACAAATCCAACTTCTACCGTAATGTATAAATCATTAATCGCAATTAAGGCTGGAAACAGCATTGTATTTTCACCTCATCCAGGTGCATTAAAATGTATTCTAGAAACAGTTGATGTAATAAGAAAGGCATTAAAATCCATTGGTTGTCCAGAGTCAACGGTATCATGTATCTCTATACCAACAATGGAAGCAACACAGGAGCTAATGAAGAATGATATAACAAAGCTAATCCTTGCAACAGGCGGCTATGCCATGGTTAAGTCTGCATATTCTTCTGGAACACCGGCTATCGGAGTTGGTGCTGGTAATGGCCCAGCATTCATAGAAAAGACAGCAGATGTGAAACAAGCAGTTAAGCGAATTATGGATTCTAAGACCTTCGATAATGGAACTATCTGTGCTTCAGAACAATCTGTTGTTGTGGAAAGATGTATGGAAGACACGGTTAAGAATGAGTTTCTAGCACAAGGTGCTTATTTCTTAGATGAACAAGAAGCAAAACAATTAGGTAACTTCATATTAAGAGCCAATGGAACAATGAATCCTCAAATCGTAGGTAAATCTGTGAAAAAGATTGCTGAACTGGCAGGATTATCAAAAGTTCCTGATACAGCAAGAGTCCTAATTGCAAAAGAATGTAAAGTAGGACACACAGTACCATATTCCCATGAAAAGTTAGCACCGATCTTAGCTTTCTATGTAGAAGATAATGCAGATACTGCATTAGATCGTATCTGTGAAATTCTTTACTTTGAAGGAATGGGACACACTTTCTGTATGCATACGAATAATGAAGAATTAGTAAAACGCTTTAGTTTGAAAGTGCCTGCATCAAGAATTTTGATCAATACACTTGGTTCTCTTGGTGGAGTAGGTGCTACTACAAACTTATTTCCTGCGTTAACCCTTGGTTGTGGAGCAGTAGGTGGAAGTTCTTCTTCCAATAACATTGGACCACTTGATTTGATTAATATTAAGCGTGTTGCATATGGTGTGAAAGAGATGGAACAACTTCGAAAAGAAGCAGCTATAGAGGGTTGTTGTGACGGTGGATGCCATACTGGCAATGCTGATGTATCACAACTAGTAGATATTTTAGTAACAAAAATTATGCAAGAGTTGGTCTAGACAAGCTATGCATGAGATTATAGAGAATGAAGAATACTAATCTAGTAATGTTGAAATAATAGGAGGTTGCATATTATGGCAAATACAAATTCGCTCGGTATGATTGAAACGAAAGGTTTAGTTGGTGCAATAGAAGCAGCAGATGCAATGGTGAAAGCAGCTAATGTTACACTTGTAGGAAAAGAACAAGTTGGTGGTGGTCTTGTAACAGTTATGGTTCGAGGTGATGTAGGTGCTGTTAAAGCAGCAACAGATGCTGGCGCGGCAGCTGCAGAAAGAGTTGGTGAATTGATATCTGTTCACGTTATTCCAAGACCTCATACAGAAGTCGATGCAATTCTTCCACGTGGTAGAGATCAATCTACACAGGCATAGTTTAGAATATGGCGTTATTAACGGAGAATGACATCCGTAAGCTATTTGGAGAAAAAGTGTTGATGGAAAAGGGTGAGTTCTTCCTTGAAAAGGATATGATACTCACCCCATCAGCAAGATCGTATCTTGCGGATAAGAATATTATTATACGAACCGACCACCTAGACGGGAAGAATCGCTATTCGAAGGAAGATTCGATAGGGAAAAAGGAGAAAGTGATGCAGGTAGAAGAGCAAAAGGAAGAAATATATGAGACTCTCTTTGGAATTACCTTGCATGAAAAACCAGAGCATATGACCCATCTTAGAGGGAATCTATTAGTGTTTAAGGATAATGGAAGAATTGCCTTAAGAGGTGCTATTGATTCATTGGAATCTGAGATAATACTTGTTCAGATTGCAGCACAAAAAGAAGGGTCAAAGAAATTAGTCGATGATTTAGAAGAAATCATTCGCTTTATTCGTAGTCTGTTAAGAAGTGAAATTACAGGTGATTCAATCAGTGATTTCCATCTACAGGGTCTAGAACCCAAGGAAATAAGAGAACAATCCTATCACCCTAGTAAATATTTTGGCGTAAAGCATTTCTTACCAACTTACAAACATGGTGAGATGGTTGCCCATCTTAACAAATTAAGAACATTAACAAGGCGTACAGAATTAATTGCATTCAAAGCATTTAAAACGGAAGAGAACAAGGTAGAAAGGGTAGATATTATACGTGCCTTTAATCGATTATCATCCTTATTCTGGATTATGATGTTTAAATATATAACAGATAAATACAAAGACTAAATTTATGATAAATTGCTTGGAAAGGAGGTAGTATATGAATACTTGTAATATAGAAACGGTTGTAGAGAGTGTAATCAATGAGCTAAAGGCTAAGGTATTTGTAATGGTGGAAGCTTCTGGTCGCCATGTTCATCTAAGTAAACAAGATTTATATGCCTTATTTGGAGATGGATATCAGTTAACACCAGTCAAAGATTTATCACAACCAGGTCAGTATGCGTGTGCAGAACGTGTTACTATTACAGGCCCAAAAGGTTCGTTGCAAAATGTAGTAATCCTAGGTCCTACTAGACCAGAATCACAAGTGGAGATCTCATTAACGGATGGATTAGTACTTGGAGTTAAGGCACCTGTTAGATTAAGTGGTGATATTGACAATACTCCAGGAATTACAATTACAAATCCTAAGAATGGAAAGAGCATTATAATTAATAAAGGCTTGATTGTTGCAAAAAGACATATTCATATATCACCAGAAGACGCAGAGAGATTTGGTGTTAGCAATGGACAAACAATCAAAATAAAAGTATTTGGCGAACGACCAGTAATATTTGAGGATTTAGATGTCCGCGTAAATAAGAATTTTAAAACAGCTGTACACATTGATTATGATGAAGCAAATGCATGTGGTTATACGAAAAACAGCATGGGATTAATATTATCATAATCGAGGTGACAGTATGGATAGAGAAGCTCTCATTCAGGATATTGTTAATGAATTAATGAATCGCTTACAAAAGGTTTCTAAAAGAGTATGTGTTATAGGTGACCTCCCAGAAGACACTTATATTAGTAATGAAATAGAGTTTGTACCTTATTCTTCTTATTGTTCAGAGGATGATACCTTGTTAATTACAACAATGTCACCAGCTATGTTAGCTAACCTAGCAAATGGAATGGCTAAGACAAGGGAAGAAGAAATCGTTTTAGATTCTCTCTTGAATGGTAAGAAAGTTTATATCTTAGAAAATGCGTATGAACATCAAAGATATAAACGAGTTGCTTACAAAGCCTTATATCATCTGTATCAAGATTATGAGGTGAAACTTAGCAATTATGGAATTCAAGTAATACAAAATTCTATAGACATCATAAGCGAAAAAGTTAATTCTAATAAAAAGCAATATAGGCAGTTTGCAGATCAAAGTTATATGAATGGATATGATGTTTCTAATACAACAATCGGAAAAGTCGATTGGAGAAAAAAACACCTTCTTCTTGAGAAAGATTTTATGGATACTCGAATAGAGAGTAATCGAATTGTATTAATTACAAAAGATTGTATAATAACGCCAATGGCTAGGGATTATATTAGAGAACATCAAATTCATATAGAACGTGGATAGTGGAGGCGGTTATTTGGAATTAGGCAAAGTAATTGGCAGTGTATGGGCAACGAAGAAAGACGAAAATATGAATGGACTAAAGCTAATGCTTATTAAGAATATGAATGAATATGAAAGATTGAATGAACGTATAACAGTTGCTGCAGACATTGTTGGTGCGGGAGTAGGTGATACCGTACTTATTGTACGGGGAGGATCTGCTAGATATGCTATTCAAAGCTCCGACACTCCGATCGACGCTGCAATTGTTGGTATCGTTGATTCAATAGAGGTGCTTAAGTCATGAGTAAAAGTATCGGTGCTTTAGAATTTCAAAGTATCAGTAAAGGTATGTACATTGCTGATACTATTGTAAAGAAAGCAAGCGTAGAAATTCTCTATTTTCGAACAATTTGTCCTGGAAAATTCCTTGTTGTTATAACTGGAGAAGAAGATGCAGTGGATGAAGCTATTGATTGCGGTGAAGACCTAGCAGAAAAAAGTCTTGTAGATAGTTTTCGTGTTCACAATGTATCACCAGAAATCGTGGAAGGTTTCCGTAATCGATATGAACGTCCAAATTATATTGATGCAATAGGGATTATAGAAACTAGAAAAGTCTGTACTGGTATTCGAGTACTTGATATTGTTTTAAAGGCTGCAGACGTATCTCTTTTAAAAATCTATATGGCTTTTGCTATCGGTGGAAAATTGGTCTTTCTTGTTACCGGATCTGTGAGTAGTATCGAATATGCATTTCAGGAAGGAAAAACACTATTGAGTGAATATGAAAGTTCGAATATAGCAATCATTCCTTCCCCGAGTGAAGAGATGTTGGGGCAGTTAGTGTATGGGAAAAAGGAGGTAAACGAATGAGCATTAATGAGGTAGTTGTCTACATTATGGTCTTTTTTGCGGTTCTTGGTGCAATAGACCGTATTATTGGAAATAAGTTTGGATTAGGCGAAAAGTTTGAAGAAGGAATTTTGGCAATCGGATCTCTTGCAATTTCCATGGTTGGTATTATTGCATTAGCTCCAGTTCTTGCAGATTTATTAAACCCTATTGTAGTACCAGTATATAATTTCTTAGGTGCTGACCCTGCTATGTTTGCAGGTACTATCCTTGCTAATGATATGGGTGGTGCTCCACTAGCACAAGCGTTGTCATTGACAGAAGAGGCTGGTAAATTTGGAGGTTTGATTGTTGGTGCTATGATGGGGCCTACAATTGTATTTACTATACCAGTAGCACTTGGTATTATTCATGCAGATGATAGAAAATATCTTGCAACTGGCGTACTAGCTGGTGTTGTAACGATACCAATCGGTTCCTTTGTTGGTGGTTTAGTTGCAGGGTTCCCGGTTATTATGGTTTTAAAGAACTTAATTCCTATTATTATAATTGCCGTATTAATCGTATTAGGACTTTTGAAATTCCCAAATGGAATGATAAAAGGATTCACTGTATTTGGTAAAATTGTAGTTGCCATTATCACAATTGGTTTAATTGCTGGTATCGTAGAACAACTTACTGGTATTGTTGTGATTAAAGGTATGAATCCTTTAAGTGAAGGGTTTGAAATTGTAGCAGATATCGCAATCGTACTAGCTGGTGCATTCCCGTTAGTATATGTAATTACAAAAGTGTTCAAAAAACCACTTTTGGCGCTAGGTAAAGTACTTGGTATGAATGATGTTGCTGCAGCAGGTTTAGTAGCCAGTTTAGCTAATTCAATTCCTATGTTTGATATGATGAAGGATATGGATAAACGAGGTAAAATTCTAAACGTTGCCTTTGCAGTATCAGCAGCTTTCGTATTCGGTGATCACTTAGGCTTCACAGCTGGTTTTGATTCAACTATGATCCTTCCAATGATTGTTGGTAAGTTAGTAGGAGGTATAACAGCAATTATAGTTGCAATCTTTATTGCCAATAAAACATTAGCGAAGGAAAGTTAAGGAGTGTAGGAATGGAAGTCAATCGTTATACAATTGAATCTATGATTCGTGAAATACTAAGTGAGAAAATAGGAAATATAGCTGCTGGTTGTTCAAACAGCAATAGAGAGTGTACCAAAGAAGGCGTTATAGGCGTTCATGTACCAAAGATTAAAGTAACAGAAGAAGATAGAATGGATACAGGTAAGCCAGGAGATATTGTATATACAAAAGATTTATTCTCATTAGGGGAAAGTCCTCGTCTTGGCTGTGGAATCATGGAGATGAAAGATACTACTTTTGATTGGACTTTAAACTATGATGAGATTGATTATGTAATTGAGGGTAGTCTTAGTATTATAATTAATGGGAAAACGGTTACTGCAGGGCCAGGGGAATTGATCCTTATACCAAAAGGATCTTCCATTAAATTCTCTGTACCAAACTATGCAAGATTTATCTATGTGACTTATCCAGCTGATTGGGCTAACCAAGGTTAATAGATAGAAAGAGTGGCTGTTGAAGAATGGTTGTATGTACAAAAAAGCCTAGTAACAAAAAGTTACTAGGCTTTATATCTAAATTTTATTGGTATATATATGGGGCAGTATAACTTAAGACTGTTTTATCATCACCTTTTTGACCTACTTTGATTTCATCACCAGAGTTAAGTTCACTAGTGGCGATTGATAGTGTTTTATCATCTACATAGGTAGTTTCTAATTCCGTATCATTAACAAATACTTTACTGTATTGCGTGAAGTTTTCACCTTTTATATAGATGACATCTGTAGAATGTTGGGTACCAGTGACTTTAATTTTATCAACACCCATTTGAATGTCAGTTGTAATATAAGGACTTACTCCATTGAATATTGCTTGATCACCATATAGCATATCATATTGAAGTAATTTTAATTCATTAAGATAATCATCCGCATTTGATTCGTTTTGATGAAGTTTTGTTATATAACCGTTATCAATATTAAGGCGTTTTAGAATAGAAGCACTAAGTTGATAAGCTTCCATATCCATATCTATCTTTGGTAGATCCATGTTATCCCAAATTACATAGGAAGTTTGATAGATATTATCATTCTCTAGGTCAGAAGGTTCTATACCTAAGCTAGGTAGATGGTCTCCGTAAAAGACTAAAACAACATCTTCATCTAATTTTTCTAATTCATTAATAAGAGTGCCAAGCATAGCATCCATTTCATGAATTTGATTTACATAATATTCGAAAGCACAACGTTCATCTTCAGCGATTCCATCAACTGTGATAGCATCTTCAGATGGTGTATAACCTTCTGCTAACGTATATTGTCGTCGTTCTTTCGTAGCACTTGAACTAGATAATGTTTCACTGTCAGTAACCGAGAAATCATCTTCGCTTCCAGGGTATTTACCATGACCTTGAACAGAGATTGTATATACAAAATCTTGCTCTTTTGTAGATTTCAGTGATTTCACGATTTCCTCAACTAGTACATTATCTTTTGCCCAACCCATAGGGTTTAGCTCAACGTTGTGCATATATTCAAGTGAAGTAAATGTATCAAATCCTAAATTACTAAATACTTGATTACGTCCATAGAATGTACCGTCATTATTATGAATTGCATGGGTAGAATAGTTAAGCTCTTTTAAGTTATAAGCAATACTTTCACTGGTCTTTTGTTTTAAAATTGTTTTATATGGATATTCACCAGGGCCAAAGAAATCTAAGTTCATACCAGTCAAAATTTCAAATTCTGTATTGGCAGTACCAGCACCTACGGAAGGAACGGTGAGGAAACCATGACTAAATTTCTCTTGTAATGCATGATAATTTGGTAGTGGGTCCTCAGAATAGGTGTAATCTTTCATAAGCGTTACATCATATAAGGATTCAAGCTGGATCATAATGATATTAGGTGTTTTCTTTTTATCTTCTTCGATTTCAGATGTTGTTGCTAACGAGCCTTCGGCAAGTTCTTCCATCTTTTGTTCGGAGTAATTTTTCGGTTTGTCGATGCCTGTATTAACAAGGCTGTTAGTAAAACAGTAAACAAATCCATAATCCTTATAAGCATCAGCAATGTTTCCAAAGTTTTTAGCTAGTGACTTGGTGCTAACACCAAGGCTAGTAAGTAATAAAATGGAACCAAATAATAAAGCTATGCAAACGGCATTACGAATACGTGCTACTTTTTGTTTGTATTTTGGTGCAAATATAAATAACAATACGATTCCAGTAATAACGACAATCGCACCGACTATAAGAAGAACGATTTGCCAATTAGTTAAGTACACATGAATCATAGGTATTGCTTCATCCAACAGGGATAAATCCACTGCGGTAAATGGAGTTACACGATACGATAGTAATACCGCATTCGTTATTGCAAAAGCAATCCAAATAACTGAAACAATACTTGTTACAAATAGTCTTCGGTTTACTAGGAAAGCGATGGAGAATGTTAATAACACAATCAATGTATTGTATAGGAATACAAACGGGCTGGTTACAACATGTTTTAATGCCCCTAATAGCGAAGATCTATTTAGAATCTCTATCAATAGGTTTATAATTAAAGACAAATAAACGAATTGAAGTAGGTTCTTGGATTCTTCTTTCGAAAATAGACTCTTTAATTTTTGTAACATTACTTTACTCCTCCTCTAACTTATGATAGTTTTATTTTGGTCCGTAACTGTTATAGACCTTATTAACATATCTTAAGTTCTATAGCAACATAACTTTTTAAAGTGAATTAACAGTTATATTATGTATTCAAAGCTTTCGCCGTATTATAATATAACATTTTTGGAAGTTTTGCAATGTTAAAAACGAATAAAAATTTAGTGAATTTAGACTTTTTTTTAGTACCTTTATGAATAAAATTTGTAAGAGTTAGATAAATAGAAAAGTCAAGGTGTTTTATTAAAGATTACCTTAATAAATTCTTAAAAAACCTTAAGAAATAAGGAAGGAGAAGTTTTGATATGTTAGTATTTCATTGACAAGTTTGGTATAGATTACTATACTCTAAGTATGTTTAGATAATCAAAGGGAGAGGAGGAGAGGATAAGAATGAATATTGTAGTCAGCGCATGTTTGTTAGGTGTAGATTGTAGATATTGTGGAGATAACTGCAAGAACGAAGAAATTCTAAAGTTAAGAGAAGAACATACTTTAATTCCAGTATGCCCAGAACAATTAGGAGGCTTAACAACGCCTAGGTTACCGTCGGAGAGACAAGGTGATTTAGTAATTGCTAAGGATGGTAAAGATGTAACAAAGGCTTTTCAAGATGGGGCAAATCAAGCATTATACGTAAGTAAGTTATATTAATGTGAGACAGCCATTCTTAAGAAAAATAGTCCATCATGTGGATTTGGAGTGATTTATGATGGTACTTTTACAGGTAATAAGGTACCAGGAGATGGTGTAACTGCAGAATTGTTCAATCAACATGGAATTCGTATATTGAATGAAGATAATTTCAAAGAAGATATTTAATATAATATTAATAATATAAAGACCCATGGAGTAGATCATTATCGCCATAATATAGCGATAATCTACTTACATGGGTCTTCTTATAATTATTACTTATTTACACATTTCGACTGCAACTTGTGCTGCAAGTTTTGCATTATTAAATACAAGTTGAATATTAGAATTTAAACTATTTCCGCCTGTAATTAATTGAATTTCATTGAGTAAGAAAGGAGTTGTTTCTTTACCTTTAATACCTAATTTATTCATCTTATCAATTGCATCATTGATTGCTTTATTGATTGTATCATAATCCATAGCATATTCTTCTGGAATTGGATTGGTAACTAACATACCACCACGTAAACCAAGATCTAATTTTGCTTTAAATGCATCTGCTAATTCTTTTGGACTGTCCATTCTGTAATCTACTTTGAAACCGCTCTTTCTTGTGTAGAAAGCAGGTAATTCTTCTGTTTGGTAACCTAGTACTGGAACACCTTTTGTTTCTAAGTATTCTAGTGTAAGACCAAGGTCTAGAATTGATTTAGCACCAGCACAAACAACCATAACGTTAGTCATGCCAAGTTCTTCAAGGTCAGCAGAGATATCCATTGTAGTTTCAGCACCACGGTGAACACCACCAATACCACCTGTAGCAAAGATATTAACACCTGCTAATGAAGCAAGAATCATGGTTGTTGCTACTGTTGAAGCGCCATCTTCACCTTTGGCTACAAGAATTGGAATGTCACGACGACTTGTTTTTGTAACGTCTAATCCTTTCTTTCCTAAATAATTAATTTCTTCTTTGGAGATACCAACTTTAAGTCTTCCTTTGATAATTGCAGTTGTAGCAGGAATTGCACCATTATCACGAACGATTTTCTCAACTGCAAGAGCAGTTTCCACATTTTGTGGATATGGCATACCGTGAGATATAATGGTAGATTCAAGTGCAACAACTGGTTTCCCTTCAGCAAGAGCTTGTTGCACTTCTGGTGCAACGTCAAGATATTTATTTAATTGATTCATGTGATACCCTCCTAGTTTTATCTTATCATTTTGTGCATTACTAGCTTAATGCTAGTTAATTATATCTTCATATCGATTCTGGCTCTTGTTAGTGCAGCCTGAATGGTAAGAGATTCGTTAATAGTATTTTTACCTTCGCAACAGATACTTGAAGCAGCAAGCCCTAATCTAGTACTTTCGGTCAAAGTAAGACCGTTTAAATACCCCCATGCTATAGCAGCCATGAAACTATCACCTGCACCTGTCGCATTCACAAGATTTGTTTTCAAACAAGGAAGAAGCGCGGATTCGTACTTGTTTGCACAGAATACACCGTCTTTTCCAAGTGATAGAAATACTTGCTCAATACCTAACTCTAATAGGTACTTAGTAGCTTTTTTCATACTTTTCTCGTCTGTAATTTTGATACCTGTGAGTAATTCTGCTTCCATACGATTTGGTTTAATCGAATGAAACTTACCTAAAGAAGTCAGTAGTTTTCTAGATTTGGTTGTGGAAACAGGATCAACAAAGATTGGAACAGTACAATACTGAGCCAAATAGTTAATAGCTCCCTCGGATAAATTTGTGTCAATAATACAAATGGAGGCATTATTAATAATATCCATTTTACTAGAGATATAGTCAGGAGTTAAGTAACGATATATCTCCATATCAGATACAGCTAATTCCATATCCCCATCATCAGAAGTGATGAAAAGATAACTAGATGTAACACCATTAGGTACCATTAGTGAATTAGTAGTATCAATGCCAAGATCAATACAATTTTTGGTTATCTTTTGTGCATTCATATCCTCACCAAATGCAGTGATTAGCTTGACATCTGATCCAAGAAGACGTAGGTTATGAGCAATGTTTCTTCCCACTCCACCAAATGTCATTCTTACTTGTCCTGGATTGGAATCGTTGTAAATAAGTGGGTTATACGGCCTGCCGAATATATCCATATTCACACCGCCTATAACAATTGCATAATTGTTTTTTTGGACAATATATCCCTTACCAAGAATCATACCCTTCTTCATTAAGTTGGATATGTGAACAGCAACAGAGGAACGTGTAATTCCTGCAAGATCTGCTAATTCTTGTTGTGATATTAAGGGGTTTTCTTCAATCCACTCTAACAATTGTTTCTCTCTACGAGTCATGTAAAATGGCACCTCCTAAATATTTGCTTATATAAGCAATCCTTTGTTTATATTATGAAATATACAGTACTAAAAGTCAATGAGAATTCAATATAATTGTGTATTTAAATTTTGAATTTATTATGATATAATTATATTGTTATATTTGGTAAGATATAACAACTACATATCGTGCAGTTGTGGCGGAATTGGCATACGCGCTAGATTCAGGTTCTAGTCTGGGTTTCCAGGTGAGGGTTCAAGTCCCTTCAACTGCAGTAATTAGAAGAACTGCATGAGGTTGGCGTAAAATCGAGTAGTCATGCTATGTTATTAAAACTAAATACTTTCACATACCATCAAAAAGAACAACTTTTCTGAGCTGAATGACATTATGTGAACATATATATATGTTCACATATGGTACTACAGCTACGAAAAGTTGTTTTTTTGATTTTGTATTTCAATGCATTTAGTTTGTTTAAATGGTATCTCATAACACTATATTTGCATTTAAATATTAAGTTATACTTAAGTTTATTGTTATAGCGTTGTAAACATTATGCAGTAAGCGTATTATTAGAAATATTATAGT
>NZ_CBDLAM010000046.1:0-4589 GCF_965301125.1 Anaerosporobacter sp.
CACTAATTACTTCTAACATAGAAAAGCAATTTTTCATAGCAACTTTCGTTGTAACCCCTTGATACATTTGCCAATAAAAAGAATTGAATTTTTCTAAAAACTTATCTGCAATTATTATACCTATATTATATCCACCACTTACATCAGCTTTCTTTATGGTAGAAGGATGACGGTACCCCATCTCAACAGCTAACTTCTTAATCCTTTCTCGTAGTTCATCACTTACTCCTTTTTGATTCGAAAGTGCTTTTGATACTGTTACTGTGCTGACTTTCAAGACTGCAGCTAAATCTGCTAATTTAACCGATTTTGCCATATTATTTCCCTTCCCGCTTTATCTAAGACTTATTTTTTTTCAAATATTTACTTTTTTTAAATTTATTTTAGTTAATTTAATTTTATTTTTTTCTTTTTCTTTTGTCAAGTATATAGCGAAATATTTCCTTTTTTGAACATATTATCTTAGACTTTTGGAATACATTGGAATTCAAATTTAAAAAACAACTTTTCATAGCTTTGCCATATGTGAATATATATTCACATATGGCATTCAGCTCAGAAAAGTTGTTCTTTTTTCCCCTACTATTCACTATTCATAATAATCCCATTCAGCTACTGTATTCACCATCTGAACAAACTCTTTCTTATAGCCATCCTTAAGCTTTAATCGATTTAGTCTTTTAGTAAGATGGTTCATCGATCCATTATCAAGAAATGGACTATTCTTTAATATCATTGCAAATTCTGCGACGCAGGAAGCAAATTTCCAATCATCACTTGTTTTATTAGTATATGCTTTCGTAGTAATCGGATATGTTAACAATTTACTATTATCTTTGTTAGGTTCTTTATAACGCACATTTATAGTCAATAATTCGTCCTTGTATTTCTCATCTGATGTATTATATCTCGTTCCGTTTACTTTCTCATCTAGTTCCATCTCACTTGATACAGGAACCAATTCATACATAACCGTTACGGAATGTCCTGCTCCTACTTCCCCCGCATCTTTCTCATCATCTTCAAAATCTCGAGCTTCAAGAACACGGTTTTCATAACCAATTAGTCGATATCCTTTAATTTGATCTGGATTAAATTCTACTTGGAATTTTACATCTTTGGCTACAGTTACCATATTAGCTCCAAGTTCATCTACTAATACCTTCTTAGCTTCGTAAACCGAATCTATATAAGCATAATTTCCATTTCCGTTATCTGCAAGAGCCTCCATATTATTGTCCTTAATATTTCCTGTTCCAAAGCCTAATACGGATAGATTTATTCCACTTTCTCTTTTCTCGGTTATTAATTCTGTTAATTCATATTCCGTTGTCAATCCAACATTCAAATCTCCATCTGTAGCAAGTATTACGCGGTTATTCCCACCTCTAATAAAATATTTCTCCGCAATTTCATATGCTGTTTGAATCCCTGCACTACCTGCTGTACTTCCACCCGCTTCTAGATTTGTTATCTTATCAATAATTAGATTTGTCTTACTTCCCTTAGCGCCTTCTAAAATAACAGCATCTTCTCCTGCATAAGTTACAATTGAAACACGATCTTTACTTGTAAGATTTTCAGCTAGCATACAAAATGCCTGTTGCATCAATGGTAGTTTATCTGGATCATTCATTGAACCTGAAACATCTAACAAAAATACTAGATTAGAATTAGGTCCTTCAGAGAAATCAATTTCATCTGTCTGCATTCCCACCATCATAAGTAATGTTTCTGAATTCCAAGGGCATTTCCCTATTTGCACATTAACGCCAAATGGCTCCTTACCAGACGGTCCTTTATAATCATAATCAAAATAGTTCAACATCTCTTCTACCCGAATTGCATCTTGATCATAAATATATCCATCATTTATCATTCTTCTCAAATTACTATAAGACGCTGTATCAACATCTGCTGAGAATGTTGACAAACTTTCTTCTGAAACTGCTGTAAAATCATTCTCTTCATAGTTATTATATTCTTCACCCGAACCGTTAGAATAATAGTAATCATCTTCCGTATCTAGTGAACTATCATAACTTTCTGTGGCAGATTCTATTTCCCCCATGCCGATTCACTAGAATCAACGTACGTATCATTTGTTTTATAGCTACCATTACTACTACCAGTGCTACTGTCAGTGCTAATATCAGCACTAGAATCTTCTGACTCAACGGTAGACATGTTTGTATTATCCTTTGATGATTTACTACAACCTACCATTGTAAAAATCAACGATACAATTACCACTGTACAAATTACCCTCTTTTTCATACTCTTTTTTTTCATACTTTACTCCTCCTTTTAATCTTTCTTATATTAAAATCATGTATTAAATTGGATTATCTATCCATATAACAATAAGACGATTAAAAAATAAAATTAGTTCCATACTTTCTGAAGAAAAGCATAAATAAGGAAGGACGGCTACGTTACACCTTCCTCCCTTATCTATACTTTTTCATCACAGAGTAATCAAATTAACTATATTACTTAAATTGATACATCATTCCATACATCTTCCCATCTGCATCTTTACGATAGGCAACTAAATACGATTTACTCTCTTTATCACCAATTTCAATTGTTTGTGGTGAAAATCCCTCATCGATTCCCGCAAATACATCATTTAGCTTCACATACAAATCTACTCCAGATCCATCTTTAGCCTCATACTTATACGTTGCAGCTCCATCTTCATCTGCAATTAATTCCTTAACCGAGTCTTCTAGTAATATAGCATCAGCTAGTTTATCCTCTACATTTTCCTCTTCATTCTTCTCTGTTTTATCTGCCTTATTGCTTTTTTCATTTCCTTCTTCCAAACTTTGTTCCTCATTCATCATTTCCTTTTCATTAATATAAGATTCTGCTTTTTCATGATCTGCCTTCGAAACATCTATTGGTAAGTCAAACAATACATTAATTCCTTCATATTGTGGGTTAGGTGTAATCTCTCCCGTTACCTCATCATAATTATATGCCTCCACATTATAGAACATTGTATCGCTAACACACAGATAAAGACCTCGATCCGCAAATATTTCAACATTATTGCATTCCATTAAACGATACATTATCCCATCTTCTACAATATCCTGATAACCACCATTCATTGTAACAACATTATATTGCCATGGATTCAGTCCTTTTATTAATGGTGACACAAAGAAAGATTCCTTACCATAATTATCATCACTTGTTGAAGGCATCGGTGTCCCGTCTGTATTAGCTATTGCAACTACCGCATACGTACGGTCTAGCAATACTTCTCCGTCACCCATCGATATAAAATCTGAGATTCCACTTCCTGAAACTATGCCCAACAGTGTAATATCATATTTGCCTGCCTGTACAGTTTGATTAATAGACACTGCATCTTTACTCTTAAAAGCATCTGCTAACTTATAGTTTTCAAATTTTTCTGCTACCTTTTCTGTTGCTAAAAATCTTGATGCTGCATAAGCTGTACCCGATAGCACTAGTATTGTCAATGCTGCCGCTGCCACCATTGGAATTTTTCTCTTCTTACTCATACCATTACTCTCCTTTACCTTTGATATAATCGTTTGATTCAGGAGGGCATCTGGCTCTTTCTTATCCGATAACGCTTGTTTTAATAACATATCAATGTGTTTATCATCCTTCATAACCGTGTTCCTCCATCTTTGACTTCATATCTTTTCTTTCTTTAAAGAGTCAGCTTTTTACTGAACCTGCAGGAATTTACATAATATTAGCTATATTCTCAACAGGATTCTCTAGTGTATAGTATAGATACAATGGTACTTGTAGTTTGTCATTAAGCTTCTTTACTTCATTTCTTATAATTTGACACTTCTCTTTATTTATAATTTGATCTTCTGTCGTATTCGATTTGGCAAGTTCCACATACAAGGTATTTTCTTCCAGCCCAACATTCTCATTAAGGGACTCTGTTGGAGCAATTCTCTGCCTTCTGGCATATTTTCTTTTATTATTCTTCCATATTCCAATTGCAATTGATAGAAAATAACTCTTTGGATTTTCACACTGCTGTATCTTTCCCTTACGTTCTAGTGCTTTCAGTAATGTCTCTTGATACAAATCGTCTGCTTCAATTTTATTGTGTGTCAAACTACAACAGAATGTGTATATGGCCTTCCCATGCATTTCAACTAATTCACTTATCTCTCTCGTATTCACAAGCATCTCCTTTTCATATCCTTGAATGGTTTGCGGCGCCAGCAAAAAACCTCTTCATAGATATATTGTCACAATGATGAGGTTGGTTCATTTTAATTCTTTTTACAACAAGATATATGTAGTATTACAATGTTTGATGATCAAACCATTCTAAAAAAATAAGCAGACTCTTTACTGAGATATCTGCTTATCCATAATACTAATTACAATATTGTCTTAGACATCATTACCTGGTATAGACTTTTTCTTTGCGTTGGGATTCTGGTCTTGGTTTTCTCTCGTAATTGGTGTCTGACCATTTGCTTTTTCCATTCTAGCTTGTTTATTATCTGGTTGACTATCTTTTGGCATATTTAGTTCCTTTCTCTGCTAAATTTAAGATAATTGTAACGTTTCAATAC
>NZ_CBDLAM010000046.1:4599-23434 GCF_965301125.1 Anaerosporobacter sp.
TTTCAATACAACGCCCTTTCTTATCTAAAATTATTATTGGCAAACACCATCTTTTTATGCATATTACACTTTATCTTAAAATAAAAATAACTCTCTATCCAGTATAGAAGTAAGGTTCTCAAGGAACCTCACTCACAATCTTGACAAAGAGCTATTTCTATAGAGTTTGTCGAACAAAGTCTAGACATGATAGTATTCATGCAACAGCGCTTTATTCTTATTTATAAAGTTCAACTAATCTTAATAAATGTTCATATCGAGCATTTGCTGCTTCTTCAGAAGCACTAAATAACTTCTCAGCACGTTCTGGGAAGGAACGAGCAAGACGAGTATAACGAGTTTCATTATTCAAGAAGACTTGATATGTTCCATCACCTGGTTTAGAAGTTAAGGTAAATGGATTCTTACCTTCAGCTTTAAGCTGTGGATTAAAGGAGAATAGATTCCAGTAACCTGATTTTACAGCTGATTTCATTACATCTTGACAATGATTCATACCACCTTTAACTCCGTGAAGTTCACATGGAGCATATCCGATGATTAATGATGGTCCGTTATAGGCTTCAGCCTCTGCGATTACTTTAACAGCTTGTGCTGGGTTTGCACCAAGAGCGATTTGTGCTACATATATATAGCCATAGCTCATAGCGATTTCAGCAAGGCTCTTCTTGCCAACATCTTTACCAGATGCAGCGAATTGACATACTTCACCAATGTTAGATGCCTTTGATGCTTGACCGCCTGTATTAGAATACATCTCTGTATCGAATACCATAACGTTTACATTTTCTCCAGAAGCAAGTACATGGTCAAGTCCGCCGAAACCGATATCATATGCCCATCCATCACCACCTAAGATCCAAACAGATTTCTTAGCAAGATATTGTTTCTTCTCAAGAACTTCTATACAATGTTCACAACCAGCGCTAGCACCTTTTTCAAGCTCAACAATCAACGCATCTGTAGCTGGAGTGTTTTCTGTAGTGGAGTCTTTGGTTTCAAGGTATTTAGCGATTGCTGCTTTTGCCTCAGCAGGAGTTTCTGCTGCCTCACCCATCTCTTCAAGTTTAGCAATTATTTGATCACGAAGCGTTTTTTGTCCTAGATACATACCAAATCCATGTTCAGCATTGTCTTCGAACAAAGAGTTAGACCAAGCTGGTCCTTTCTCACTGTCTTTGTTAACTGTGTATGGACAGGCAGCTGCTGGACCACCCCAGATGGAAGAACAACCTGTAGCATTAGAGATGTACATTTGTTCACCAAATAATTGAGTGATTAATCTAGCGTATGAAGTCTCTGCACATCCTGCACAGCTTCCTGAGAATTCAAGAAGTGGTTGATTGAACTGAGAACCTTTAACCGTATTGCTAGCTGGCATACCAGGTTTCTTACCTACATTGTCAACTAAATATTGGAATACAGTTTGTTCCTCTGCTTGCGATTCCTGAGGAACCATTTGAATTGCAGCTGTTGGACAGACTGTAATACATTCTCCACATCCCATACAGTCTAATGGAGATACACTCATAGTATACTTATACGCACCAGCTTTGGGTTTCATATCTGCAAGTTTGATATTAGATGGAGCTGCTTTAATTTCTTCTTCGTCTAACATGAATGGACGAATTGTAGCATGTGAACAGACAAATGCACATTGGTTACATTGAATACATTTTTCTGCATTCCATTCTGGAACATTAACTGCGATACCACGTTTTTCATATGCAGAAGCACCTGTAGCAAATTGGCCATCCGCTAAGTCAGCAAAAGCAGATACTGGAAGGCTATCACCATCCATTAATGCGATTGGCTCAAGAAGATTCTTAACCAACTTAACTGTTTCTGGACGTCCTGTGTATTCTTTACCTTGAGCATCTGGTTCTGGGTTAGACCATGAAGCTGGAACTTCTACTTTATGAATGGCATCTACACCAGCATCAATTGCTTTGTAGTTCATCTCAACTACTGCATCGCCCTTCTTACCATATGATTTCTTAGCAGCTTGTTTCATGTACGTAATTGCATCATCAATTGGCATTACATTTGCTAATTTGAAGAATGCAGATTGAAGAATTGTATTCGTACGTTTACCCATACCAATTTCAATTGCCTTATCAATGGCATTGATTGTATATAATTGAATATTATTATCTGCTATGTATTTTTTAGCTGCTGCATTTAAATGCTCTGATAACTCCTCATCAGACCATTGACAGTTAATCATGAAGATACCGCCTGGTTTCACATCTTGTACCATCTTAAACCCTTTTACTACATATGATGGGTTATGACATGCTACGAAGTCAGCTTGATTTATGTAATATGGACTTTTAATTGGTTTATCACCAAAACGAAGATGTGAAATAGTTACTCCACCTGTTTTCTTCGAATCATATTGGAAATATGCTTGTATGTATTTATCTGTATGATCACCGATAATCTTAGTTGAGTTTTTATTAGCACCTACTGTACCATCTCCACCAAGTCCCCAGAATTTACATTCTACTGTACCTTTTGCAGATGTAATAGGCGCTGGCTTTACTTCTGGTAAACTCAAATGAGTAACATCATCTACAATACCTACTGTGAAGCGCACTTTTGGCTCATCTTTCTCAAGTTCTTTGAAGATAGCGAATACAGATGAAGGAGGTGTATCCTTTGATCCAAGACCATAACGTCCAGCCGATAATACAATATCGTGTAATCCCGCTTCACGTAATGTTGTAGCAACGTCAAGATATAGAGGATCACCTAAAGCACCCGGCTCTTTTGTACGGTCTAGTACAGCCATCTTCTTAACAGTCTTAGGAAGAACTTTTAACAAGCCCTTAGTTGACCATGGACGGTATAATCTAACTTTAATTAAACCAACTTTTTCACCTGCTGCTGTTAAGTAATCAATTACTTCTTCAGCTACATCACAAAATGATCCCATTGCTACGATAACACGATCCGCATCTTCGGCACCATAATAATTGAATAAGTCATAGTTTGTACCTAATTTTTCATTTATTTTAGCCATGTATTTTTCAACCACAGCTGGTAATTCATCATAAATAGTATTACATGCTTCACGATGTTGGAAGAATACATCACCATTTTCGTGCGAACCACGCATAGATGGATTTTCAGGATTTAATGCATGTTCACGGAATGCTTTTATCGCATCCATATTACACATTTCTTTCAGATCTTCAAAATCCCACTTCTCAATCTTTTGCATTTCGTGTGACGTACGGAATCCATCAAAGAAATTGATAAATGGTACTTTTCCTTCAATTGCAGCCAGATGTGCTACAGGGGATAAATCCATAACTTCTTGTGTATTTGTCTCTGCTAACATTGCAAAACCAGTTTGACGACAAGCATATACGTCACTATGATCACCGAAGATATTCAGTGATTGCGTAGAAACTGTACGTGCAGAAACATGGAATACACTTGGTAATTGTTCCGCTGCAATCTTATACATATTAGGAATCATTAATAATAGTCCCTGTGAAGCTGTAAATGTTGTAGTAATAGCACCTGCAGCAAGAGAACCATGAACAGTTCCTGCAGCACCTGCTTCAGATTGCATCTCGACTACCTTAACCTGATTTCCAAATATGTTTTCCTGTCCTAATGCAGACCATTGGTCGACATAATCAGCCATTGGGCTTGAAGGTGTAATTGGGTATATGGCAGCAACATCCGTAAACGCGTAAGATACATGAGCCGCAGCTGTGTTACCATCCATTGATTGTTTAGCTCTTGACATTCGTATTTCCTCCTTTAGGTAATAAAGGTCATTTAGGCCCTATTCAGAGTTAATTTTAACATCATTTACCTTACTTGTAAAGATTTTCTATATTTAAAATGACGAAGAATTTACTTATTTTATAAAAATTCTTGTCACTTTTCATAATTTTTTAAAGTTATATGATAGTTTTTAGAACAATAAAGGTCCATATTACAAACAAATGTTCCATTACCAAACTACCTTCTATTAGAAGAACACTCCTCAACAAATCGCATATGGTATATTATCACCCATGAAATGGAGGTTATTATAATGGATCCTTCGCAAAGATTTTGCGATACAAGTCGTAGACAATTAAATGCTTCTGCAGACGAAATACCTTGCGATTATTCCCAAAATCCAGATATTATTACTGGTACTCCTAGGAGGTCTATGGTAAACAATTATCGTATGATGAATCCCCAGTCATCTTTAGTTCCAATCTATGGTACTGTGGTCGACGTTACTACGGAGTATCTGAATAAAGAAAAAAATTGCGTTTCCTATTATGACATAAACGTATTAACAGAAGACAACCAAGAGGTTCATTTTATTATTGATGCCAACACGTATTTTGTTGACTGTATCACTCAGCAAAAAGGTGTTAAAATTGTAGGCTTCTACGATGAGCTTGCTCCTATTCCACTAATCTATCCACCTAGATATCCTATTAAAGTAATTGCTCTTGATTTACCTGGACGTTTTGTTAGCGCTAATTTCTTTGATTGTTATCTTGTAAGTAATGATAATCAATTGCAGCTTGTCATTTCTAACAACAGCTATATTATCGATGAAGATGGTAAGCCTTATTGTGGTAATATCTCAAATAAATATATGGTTGTATTGTATAATCAGACAACCGGAGACACTCCAGCTATAACAACACCGAATGTTATTATCGTGTTACACTAGGTCTGAAAGAGGCACCCATTGCTACATTGATATGATTCCCCTTAATTTACAAGGTGAATAACCAAAATCTACTTAAGGGTGCCTCTTTACTTATCTAGTTATTCTAACTTTTCTTACTTTCCCTTTAATCGTCTTATTCTGTAATGCATCTAAAACTATCTGGCCTTTTCCATTCAAGATTTCCACATAAGTTAAAGAATCCCTTACATCAATAACGCCTATGTCTTCTGCCGCCATATTAGGAATACTACAGATTGTCCCAACAATATCCACTGCACGCATCTTACTCTTCTTACCACCACTTATGGAAAGTTTCGTAATCGTTTTATTAAACTCAGCGCCTTTTTTCTTCTTTAATACAACCTTCTCACTTTGTCTCTTCCAAAATGCTTTTTCTTCTTCCTCACTACCTGGTACATATGTGGCCATAGGTAAATCATATCCAACATAGTCTTCCACCATCTTCTTCATCTTCTCATCAGAACTTGTTACTAGACTAATTGCAGTTCCAGTTTTGCCATTACGTCCTGTTCTTCCAATACGATGGACATAGGTTTCTCTTCCTGTAGGGAAATCATAATTGAACACATGGGATAGATTATCAAAATCAATTCCTCTTGCAACCACATCCGTAGCAATAAGATAGCGAAAACGTCCTTCACGAAATCCTTCAACCGTACGGATTCTATCTTGCTGATCAATATCTCCATGAATCATTCCACATTTTACACCATCTTTACGAAGTTTTCTACAAAGTACATTAACCATCTCTTTGGTACCACAAAAAATCATGCAACTTTCAGGATTCTCTCTAGCAAGTAGTCGTAAGAATAATTGATATTTATCCTTGTTTTGCTCAGCTAATTCATTAGACGAGTCACTACCATATGAATTAGTTGACTGCATCGCACTATTGATACCACTTACCTCATAAACTTCTTCTTTAATATTTCCTTTTTCCTCTTGTGATATTTCAATCTCTATCCTAACTGGCTCTTCTAAATATTGCTCAATTATGTTTTCAATCTCTTCCCCTATGGTAGCTGAGAATAACATAATTCTTGGATTGGTTTTAATCTCATCAAGAATCTCCCTAACATCATCAGCAAACCCCATATCTAACATTAAATCAGCTTCATCAATTACCACCGACTTAATATTGCTTAATTGTAGTGTTCCTCGTCGTATATGATCCATAACTCGACCTGGTGTTCCAACTACAATATGTGATTTCTGCTTCAGTGTCTGGATCTGCTTATCAATAGGAAACCCGCCAAACACATCGGGTACCTTAAGACGTTTTTTCCTTCCGATATGAAAGATCTCCTGTTTTGTCTGCACAGTCAGCTCTCTAGTTGGCTCAAGTACTAGCGCTGTTGGGGTATTCTCTTCCCAGATTGCTTCTTCACATAACGGTATAGCAAAGGCGGCTGTTTTACCGCTTCCTGTTTGGGATTTACCTACGATATCTCTTCTTTGTAATGCAGGCGTAATCACTTCTTCTTGAATCTTCGTTGGTTTCGTATATCCTAATATTGTTAATGCATCAATAATCTCTTCTGATAACTGATAGCTTGTAAATTGGTTTGTCATGGTTGTCCTTCTCTTTCTATTTCATTTGTCTTATCCTTATCTTTTTTATGATCATTGATAACATTATACAATATGTTTGTACGTTTATCCAAAATTTCTTTCACCTAATAATATAGTTTGCGTGATTATTAATTTTTCATCAATTGCTTTCTTCCTGTAAAATAAAACAAACAGCAGTAATTAACTACTGTTTGTTTTAATATCAACATGTTTACTTATTCGCAAATTTCTTCTCCATATTTAATAACCATTTCTTTCTAGTTTCCTCTGAACTTGTTTTGATCATATTAAAGCTAATCCACTTAACTTTTTTTAAACCTAACTTTTTAAATGTCCCTTTTATTAGAGCATTTTTAATTGCATTTCGATAAATATATTTATACTTTAATTTAGGGGTATTCATTGTAGTAATAACCGTAGTTGATTTCAAATTCGTTAACATTGTCCTCAATCCATGCCCCGACCCTATATAGCCATATACTGAACCAGGAAATATAACTTTATCTACAAAGCCTTTCATCATAGCCGGCATTAACTCCCACCAAATTGGAAAGATTATGACTAGGTGATCAGCTTCTCTTAATCGGTTAATATAATCAATGGATTGCTCATCAATTGCTTGACGATTTTTAAAAGCAATCAAATCTGCTCCCGTCATAACCGGATTGAAGCAGTCACTATCTAAATCAATAACATCTACTTCGTTTCCAGCTTCTAATGCTCCTTTCTTCACAGATTCCAATATAGCATGACAAAAACTCCCATTGTAAGGGTGGTTGTATACTATTAATGTTTTCATAAAAATTCCTCCAAATATTTTCTAACTATATTATATTCGGAGGAGTCGGATGAATCATTATCTTATATTAATAGATACATTATTTTTTATTCTTGCTTGGATTCTACTTAATGAAACTGGTGTAACACCTAAATAAGAAGCTATATAATCTTTAATCCTAATAATCCTGACAATACTCCTTGAAAAATCCCTGAGGAAATCCACAAACAGGACATACTTCAGGTGCACAGATACCATATTCCATGTGACCACAATTTAGACAAACCCATAATGTTTCCTCTGGTTTACAAAATACATTGTTAGTTTCGATATTTTCAGCTAATTTACTAAAACGATAATCATGTGATTCCTCTATATTTGCTATACCTCTAAATTTATTTGCGATATCTGGATACCCTTCCTTATCAGCGGTATTAGCAAACTCTCGATAGATCCCTGCCCATTCACTTCTTTCTCCACTAATGGATTCCTTAAGATTAGTCAGAGTATCTGGAACTTCACCATTATAGATAATCTTCATCATAATTTCTGCATGTTCCCGTTCATTTCCTGATGTCTCATCAAATATATTACCAATCTGTTCAAATCCGTCTTCCTTTGCCTTCGATCCATAGATTGCATATTTCGTACTTGCTTTTAATTCTCCATCTAAAGTTCTTAAAACATTTTTAAATGTTTGACTATTTTTAAAGTCCATATTACCACCTGTTCTATACACTATTCTCATAGCAATTTAATTCTTCCTACATGATATTCTATGTTTAGACAAGGGGAAGTGTTATTTATTTTTCTATTAGGCTCTACTATAGTAATTTTTCCATAAGATAACGCTACTAGGAATACACCACCAGAGTCAGGCTTATTGTGTATTATACAAGTAGAAGGAGTTAACCTATCATCATTTAAGATAGGTAACTCCTTCCTTGTAAGTCTCTTTTCTATTCTATTTTAACAATTTGTTTACTTGTCAATTTAACAGATTTATTAGTCTTCAAAATCACTAACCTTAAAGTTATGAGTTAATTTTTCAAGAGCTTCTGCTTGTTTGCTCATTTCCTGGCTACTTGCAGCACACTCTTGTGAGGTTGCTGAATTTGTCTGTACCACATCATTGATATGATCTACACTTGTATTAATCAGGTTAAATGATTGCGTTTGTGCTTCCAAGGCATCTGCCACTTTGTTTACTTCTTCCGTAATAATCTTGGAATCCGTAACAACGTTTTCTAGCTGTTTTGCAGCCTCTTCTGCAATTATCATACCTTTCTCTACCGCTTGTATTGAAGATTCAATTAATATAGTAGACTCTTTTGCAGCATCTGCACTCTGCGCCGCAAGTATAGATACTTGATCAGCAACAACTGCAAATCCTCTTCCTGCCTCTCCTGCTCTTGCTGCTTCGATAGAAGCGTTTAATGCAAGTAAATTTGTTTGAGATGCAATATCATTTATTGTATCAATAATCTTACGGATTTCTTGAGATGACACACTAATTTCACTCATAGACTGCATCATTTCATTCATCTTCTCATTACTATTTATAATTTCTACACCAGACTGTTCTACTCTTTTACTGATATTTTTTGCAGAGTGTACATTTGCAGATACCTGTTCAGAAACTGATTCGATTGTAGCCGCAAGCTCTTCAGTGATACTAGCCTGCTCTGAAGCTCCTTGTGCCAGATCCATAGAACCTTCTGCAACCTGTCCTGCACCACATTCAACCTGTTCTGCAACACGCTGAATATTTTTTACTGTATCAGCCATATTTCTTTCAAACATCACAAACGCATCCAAAATCGCAACGAAGTCACCCTTCCACTCCACTTCAGGCTTGACAACAAAGTTACCATTAGAAAATTCTCTCATGGCATTTGTAATGTCATCAATATAAGCACCTAAGTTGCGGATAGACTTTCGTAAACTATGTGCAACACTTCCGATTTCATCATCGGCACGATAATCCAACTGACTGTGTAGATTTCCTGCTGCTAATTCTCCAGCAACTTCTTTAATCTCTTCCAAAGGCTTTGTAATTGAATTAGCAATATTTTTGTTAAGCACTGTTGAGAAAATTATCGTAACAATGATAAGAGTTCCAGTAACTAACACACTTGCAACGAATCTTGTTTGATTTTGTTCTACTGACTGATTAACCGCATCATCTGTCATAGCATCTAATTCTAAAGATAAGCTAATAATCTTATCTAGAGCTGGTACACACTCTGAAAATATTTGCTGAGTAGCTTCTTCCTTCTCCCCAGCTTCAATTTTATCTAAGATATTAGCTCCAATTGCTCCCCATTCATTTATGGTATCTACGTAACTTTGATACAGTTCTTGATCAATCACTTCTGTTTTTTCTAAAGTTTCTAAATATGATCCTGTTTCAATTATATGATCTTCAACGTTCTTTCGATAATCAGCATAACTGCTAGGATCATCATTCAAAGCCATTTCCCTAAGATTCCTAGCAGCAATATTTATATGAATTCGACATAGTTTAACTGCCATATCCGCTTTATTAGTACGATTAACCATATCATTCAAGCTTCCCTTCATCATAGATAAGACCGCTATATTCATAATGCTTGATATGATCATAAATATAATCATTAGCCTATAAACAAAATTTAGTTTTTGTTTAACATTCATTTTTCTGTTAAATTTTTCCAGCATTTGCAATTCTCCTTTAGTACATAAAACATTATAACATCATTCAGCTAAATAGTTTTCCTCCAATAATATAAGCTGAATTTTCATGAGATTATCTGCTGTTATCACCATCTCTGCTTTCCTCCTTGCCTGTATACTATGTAATTTCTAGAAATAACATGCAGAATCCTCCCTTATAAGTCTCGTATACAATTTTATTAACTCTCTTAAATGCTGTCCTTGAACCCAAATCAATCACAATACATCTTATTTCACGAGTAAATACAAAATTCTTACTTGACTCCATAAAAATAACCTTTATGCCATTAAGCAATAAAGGTTATTTTCTTAGCAAAATTTTAGCATAATAATTAAGATTTTTCAAGTCTAAATATAAGATCCCCTCCAATAAATAGCTACTTATATGTCCTTCTCCCCAAACACCTATATCTAATACAAAAAAATGTAAAACACAACACGAATGTTTATATTTTACATTTCATTATGATTATAGCCAACTATCAATACTTTCTTATAAAACTAAATCATATATTCAATTGTATTCTCTGGTGTTTCTCGTTTATCTATATTGTAGATAAGCATTGCTTCTCGCATTTTCATAGCCCCAAAGGAATACGTACGATCTATCACCGAATTCATAATCTCAGGCTTTACTAATCGATTGCATTTTTTAGGTTGATCTTCAACTATTTCAACCCCTGGGAAAACTTTCTTATCATCTGACATATCATAAGGATCAAATAATCTAACCATACCATTTTCTAATCCTGTTAACAAAACATAATGACCATCACCTTCTAGTAATACACGTGCTACTACAACCCCTCTTTGTTGAAGACAGCTTGTAATCATGCTATTTGAACTTATATACACTTGATTATCTACAAGGAATTCAGCATGGATAGGGAAATTCGTACTTTTACCAAATTGATTAAACCAACTAGACAAAAACTTCATTGCCATTCTTGAAGTTCCATGTCTACCAACTTCTCCCTTCTCGTTATAGGCATCTAAAGTGTACATGAATATAGCCTTTAATAATTCTGGTGATAACTCCTCACGGCCATACAAATATCGCATTGCATTACATAATGTGGTAGGCCCACAATCATATTCTGACGTCTGATAGTATAGATAATTCTTCATACTTATCCCCTCCTTCTATATTACACAGATGGATCTAATGCATCTCTAAGTGCATCCCCCACAAAATTAATACTAATTACTAACAGGACAATTAATATCCCTGCTGGTACCCATAACCAAAACTTACTTGTAAGAATTGTGATGGATTCTGCCCCATTTAATATATTTCCTAAGCTGGCAGTTGGTGGCTGTACACCCATACCTAGGAAACTAAGCGCCGCTTCATCTAATATAGATATAGCGAATACTTGTGTTGCATATACAAACACAGGTGCAATGGTATTTGGTAATATCTCTGAAAATAGTATATATCGTTTTGGCATACCTGCAGCAATATCTGCTTTTATATAGTTCATCTCTCGTATGGATAATACATTACCACGTACTAATCTAGCCACTCCTGGCCAGTCTACAAATCCTAATATTAACACAATGCTCCACAATCCTGGCTCAAATACTGCTGCTGCAACTAATACTAATAAGATGTATGGGAAAGACATTACCATATCTGTAAATCGCATAATAATACTATCTACAACACCACCGATAAACCCTGATAATAATCCAAGTATAACCCCAACAATGGTTGATATAACAGTAGCCGCAGCTCCAACAAACAATGATATTCGCATCGCATACAATAATCTACTAAACATATCTCGCCCAATCTGATCTGTCCCTAATATATGCTCCCTTGATGGTGGTTTAGAAAATCCACCAGTAACTTGGTTTGGATTATAAGGTGCTATAATTGGCGCGAAGATTGCTAAGATTATCATTATAATGAGAAAGACGAAACTTACTACTGCTAATTTATGTTTCATAAATCTTTTTGTGATTCTTTGCATGTTTCCTTTATGTTCCATATGACACTCCTATCTAAAAAATGTCTCCAATTCGGAGTCATATTCTTACTTATATTGAATGGTTGGATTAACGATTGCGTAGATAATATCTGTCACTAAGTTGGCTAGTAAAACAACAACTGCAGTTAGTAAACAAACTCCCATAATAACCGGGTAATCTCTACTTGTTATTGCATTCATTGTAATTAACCCTAGACCTGGCCAACTAAACATCTGCTCTACAATAACCGCTCCACCAAACAACACGGGTATCTGCATTCCAATAACGGTTACAACAGGAAGCAAAGCATTCCTTAACGCATGTTTGTTAATAACTAAAAATCTACCAATCCCTTTTGCTTTCGCAGTCCTTAGATAATCTTGTTGCAAAACCTCTAGCATAGCACTACGAACATATCGAATATTCGTTCCTGCAATGGATATTGCTAATACAAGTACTGGCATAACCATATGTTTGGCAACATCCAAAAAGCCTCCCTCTGTACCTTGTGTAATCATACCACTAGAAGGGAGTAAGCCAAGTTTTACTGTAAACAGATAGATGAAGATCAGTGCTAGAAAGAAGCTTGGTATACTTGTTCCAAGGAAAGAAAGGGTAACAAGTGTATAGTCTCTCTTCGTATATCGATGAATCGCACTATAAATACCAGCTGGTATTGCAATAAGTAAACCAACAACTAAGGAAGTTCCCATTAGTAGTAGAGTTGAACCAATATGGCTTCCTATAATAGAGCTAACTGGTTGATAACTCTTAATGGAATACCCAAGGTTTCCTGATAAAACTTGCTTTAGCCAATCAAAATATTGTAAGTAAATTGGCTTATCTAACCCTAACATAGCAGCCTTAGCTTCAACTGCGCTTTCTGAAATCTTTGGTCCATGCATCATAGCAAGAGGGCTTCCTGCACGACTCATAATTAGATAATCAATTATAGTAATACCAATTAATACTGGTATCGCAGCTAATATTCGTTTTAAAATGTATTTCCACATACGTTATCCCACCTCCTCTATGTCTTTTGTTATACTATATGGACATGCACAGAAGTGATTATTTGTTCCTTCTACTGGTACTAATTCCATATTTACGTGCTTACATTCCTCTTTCGCATAAGGACATCTTGTATGATATCTACAGCCAGTAGGTGGATTTACTGGAGATGGGATTTCTCCACTGATTACAATTCTAGAACGATCTCTAAGATTTGGATCAGGTATCGGTGAGGCATCTACAAGTGCCTTCGTATAGGGATGCCTTGGGTTCTCAAACAATTCCTTTGCGTCCGCTATCTCCACAATTTTACCAAGATACATCACGGCTATCCGAGTACTGACATAACGTACAGCACCTAATCCATGACCAATAAATACATAGGTCAAATTCATTTCTTTTTGTAAGCTTGTTAATAAGTTAAGTATCTGCGCCTGAACTGATACGTCTAGCGCACTTACTGGCTCATCGCAAACAATTAGTTTTGGATTAAGAGATAATGCCCTTGCAATACCAATACGCTGTCTTTGTCCACCAGAGAATTCATGTGGGAATTTACTCATTGAATTCTTTGCAAGACCAACCATATCTAATAACCGTTCTACTTCTTGTTTTACATTTTCTTTGGTTACTACCTTATGATAAAGCATCGGTGCTGCTAGAATATCATAGATTTGTTTTCTTGGATTCAAAGAAGAATTGGTATCCTGAAATATCATCTGAAATTCCGTGCGTATTCCGCGTAATTTGCTTTCTGGCATGATCGTTATATCTTGTCCGTCATACAGAATCTTACCTGCACTTGGCCTCTCAAGTGCCATAATCTGACGTCCAATAGTAGATTTTCCACAACCAGACTCACCTACAATACCAAGAGTTTCTCCTTCTTCTATCTGAAAACTTACGTCATCTACTGCATGTACCATCTGTTTATTTTTTGATAATGGCACATTATTAACTGGGTAATACTTACAAAGTCCGTCCACTACTACAATTGATTTCTTATTATTTGTCATCGTTTCAAAACTCCTTCCAACCTACAACGTACCAAGTGTCCTGGTTCAATCTCATGATACTTTTGTTTGGCATAACATTCCTTCGTAGCATAACTGCAACGCTTAGCAAACCGACAACCTTCTAACTCTTGGTAATTCTCTGGTACTGATCCCTGTATAGATTCTAGCTTTCTTTCCTCATTATCATATATGGAAGGAACCGATCGTAATAACGCTTCCGTATATGGATGTGCAGTTTTTTCAAAAAGACTATGTACCCCTGTTTCTTCAATACATTGACCTGCATACATTACAACAACCCGGTCCGCCATTTCTGCAACCACACCGATATCATGTGTAATTAATAGAATTGACATATGGTACTCCTCCCTAAGTTCAAGGAGGAGTTTCATAATCTGCAACTGTATGGTAACATCAAGCGCTGTAGTTGGTTCATCTGCAATCAATAGTTTAGGACGACAAATCAAAGCCATTGCTATCATAACTCTTTGTCTCATACCCCCTGATAACATATGAGGATATTTCTTCATTACCACTTTCGCATCTGGTAACCCAACTTTCTCAAGAAGTTGTATGGCATATTCTTTTGTTTTCTTCTTATCGTATCCTAGATGAATACGAATAGATTCAGCCATCTGGTTACCAATTGTGAAGCTAGGATTGAGACAATTCATCACATCTTGAAACACCATCGCGATTTCATTGCCACGTATCCCATCCAGTTCTTTTTCCTTTAGTTTTAACAAATCTTTTCCATCAAACAGAACTTCACCACTTCTTACATGCCCCTGCTGTCCTAGTAAACCCATAATTGATAATGCTGTCACACTTTTTCCACAGCCAGATTCTCCTACTATACATAGGATTTCACCTTCATCAACATGGAAATTTACTTTATCAACAACCATGAGCTCTTTGTGTTCTTGTTCAAACACAACTTCTAAGTCTTTCACCTGTAATAATGGCATCTGTCTCTGACCCTCTTTCTCTACTTAATCTCCCAATCCTGTATATTGATAAATGTACCATACACATCTGGAGTAGCATTTTGTAAACGATTGCTCTTTGCACCTAAACCACTAATTACATATGCGTTTATCATTGGAACTTCCGACTGAACAATACTGTCAACGGTTTTATACAATGCTTTCATCTTATCGCTATCTGTTGTGGTTTGTGTTTCCTTTAACGCCTTAATAATCTCATCATTTTGGTATCTAGTCCAACCACTGGCAGATAATAGCCAAGTAGCATCGTAATACACATCAACTGGTGCATAAGTATATTGTACTGCTAATAAATCAAAATCCCCAGTACCTGCTGTTGTTAACAAAGTAGATAAATCAACGGTATTTATCTTAACCTTTAATCCCATCTCTGCATACTGTGCTGCTAGATAACTTGCTATCTGCGTAAATGTAGTATCTCCACTGTTTACATAGAAATTATATTCTGTAGATGGATCCCATCCTTCTGATTCTGCTTCTTTGAGCAACTGTACTGCCTTATCCTTATCATAAGCGATTGGAACAACACTTGAATCATAGTTTGGTGATACACTTGCAAGGAATCCATCAACGACTTCTCCTTTGCCTTTTAAGAATTCTTGTAAAATTGTATTTCGATCCATTCCATATAAGAATGCTTGACGTACTTTTACATTTGAAATCTTTTCCGTATTAAAGAAGACGGATTCCGTGGTAACTGGTGTACCATCATAAACTGTTATATTATCTAATTTTTCCACACTTTCATAATCTTCTTGAAGAAAATTACCCATCGTTTGCTGAACTAAATCGATCTCTCCAGATTGAAGTCCCGTTAATAACTGACTTGGAGTTACAACCTTAATGGAAAGGTTTTTAATCTTAGGAGCTCCTTTGAAATACTTCTCATTTGCCTCATACGTTACATAATGATTCAAATCGAAATTCTTTACCACATATGGTCCACTTACCACAGTTGGTGCGTTAAACCATTCATTCGAAAGCATCTGGTCTTTTGGTATATCCCCAAGAACATGTTCTGGTAGAACTAGAATATATCTTCCATAGATATTTTGGAAGGTTGATAAGGCCATCTCTGACTTTGTAGTAATCTGAACTGTCTTATCATCTACTGCAACCACACCGCTAACACTATCTGAACCAGCTTTTACAAAGCCATCATCACCAGTACCTTCAATGTTTTCGATTGACATTCCAGTAGTACCAATCTCTGGACTAGCCCAGCATAAGAATGTAAACAATACATCCTTTGATGTAATCGGTTCACCATCTGACCATACTGCCTTAGGATCAATCGTAATTGTAAATGTTTTATTATCTTCTGTCGTTATCTCACTAGCTATCTGTCCTTCAAATTCTAGATCTTTATTCAATTCAACTAATGGTAAGAATTCTAATGAAGTCGAGTATTTAACAACTTCTGTACCGTCCATTAATAATGGATTTAGTGATCCAATGGTATCGGTTACACCGATTGTTACAACATCACTTGCTGAAGCTCCACTTTCTGTTGTAGCTCCTTTATCATTCTTCTTTCCACCACATGCTGTAAGAGATCCTACTAACGAAACTGTCAATATAACGCCAAGTATTTTTTTCCACTTTTTATTCATTTCATTCTCCTGCCTTTCAATTCTATAATTTAAAACTTTATTATTATGTTACAAACTACTATACTAATTTTGATTCTAAACTTGCCTTAACAAGTTCAATTATATACTTTACTGTAGGTACAAGTGCTTCTGGATCAGCTATAAATGCTGGGTGATGTAACGGATGCTCTCCGCCTGTCCCTATCTTAATATAGGCTCCAGGTATTCTCTCTTGATAGTAACTAAAATCTTCCCCTGCTAAGGATTTCTCAACTTTCGCTACCGCTATATCTAAGTCACTTGCTACTTTCCTTGCAAATTCACATAACGAAGCATCATTATATACCGCTGGTGGTCCAGCATACCAAGTAAGTTCTCCTATTGCTCCATAACTTTTTGCAATTCCACTTACCAAATCAGTCAATCTTGTTTGTATTTGTTTTCTATCCTCTGCATCTAATGTACGAACGGTTCCTTCCATAAATCCCTTCTCAGGTATAACATTCCATGTGTTACCACCTTCAATTCTTGTAATACTTACTAGATTGGAATTAAATGGATTCATATTCCTACTTACAATTGTTTGAACCGATTGAACGATTGCTGACATAACAACAATGGGATCGATTCCTTTCTCTGGATAGGCGGCATGAGTTCCTTTTCCCTGTATACGAATCTCAAATCGATCAACTGCAGCCATCACAGCTCCTTCACCGATCGCTAACGTCCCTACTGGTATTCCTGGTGCTGTATGGATTCCCCATATCAGTTTAGTATCCTCTAAGGCATTGGTCTCAATGACTTTAGTAGCTCCTCCTGATACCTCTTCTGCTGGTTGGAATACAATTTTTATGGTTCCTTTTAATTGATTCTTATATAAATTCAACACCTTTGCTACTCCTAGCATAACAGAGGTATGAAAATCATGTCCGCAAGCATGCATAACTCCCGGCTTCTTTGATGCGTAAGATAGCCCTGATTCCTCTTCAATTGGTAACGCATCAATATCACAACGCAGTGCCATAACAGAACCTTCTTGATTTCCTTTAATCTTTGCAACTAAACCAGTTTCTAAGGGTAAATCAAGAATCTCAATATTTTCTTTTTTCAATTGTTCCTTTATGTACTCGGTAGTTTTATATTCTTGATATGCTAATTCAGGATTTTGATGTAGCCACTGAAAATCATTTCGCACTTCTTTTAGCAGCAAATTTTCTTTTAATGAATCTTCTATCATTGTATCACTCCTCTCCATTCCTTATGATATCTATCATAAACTTATGCTTTTAATTAGCTAGATTTATTCGCCTATAATTCATACAATGTTTATAGGGATTCTATTTTTTTCATTATATGTCTCGAATTGATTAAAGTCAATTGTTATTTTGCCATATTTACGTACTTTTTATGTAGATTCTTCCATTATATTGTCGTAATATATATAAATGTAGATGCGTATCTTCACTGGTACTGTACTGCTATATCACATATAAAGGAGTTTAACCATGAACATTGTACAAGACAATAAAACACGCGGTCATCTTGCGGCCCTTTTTACCATTATAGTATGGGGTACCACATTTATATCAACCAAAATCCTACTTAGAGATTTTTCTCCTGTAGAGATTCTATTCATTCGCTTCGTCATCGGCTATATAGCACTATGGATTGCTTATCCGAAACCTCTTCGTATAACCAATAAAAAACAAGAAATACTGTTTGCCGCTGCAGGATTATGTGGTTTAACCCTTTATCAACTTTTTGAAAATATTGCATTAACATATACTCCCGCTTCTAATGTAAGTGTAATAATCTCTATAGCGCCCTTTTTTACAGCAATACTTGGATTCCTATTATTAAAGGAAGAGAAGCCCAACCTGCGTTTCTTCATTGCTTTCGGAATCGCTATCGCAGGTATCTGTTTAATTAGTTTTAATAATAACACTTCACTATCTATCAATCCACTTGGTGATTTACTAGCAATCAGCGACTCTATTCTTTGGGCCTTTTACTCAATAATCACCAAAAAACTTAGTTCCTTTCATTACAATATGATTCAGACAACAAGAAGGATTTTCTTCTATGCAATACTCTTTATGATTCCGCTCTTATTCGTAATGGATTTTCAACTTTCTCTTAAGCCATTAACAAACGTGACTAACTTATTTAACCTAATTTTCTTAGGACTTTGTGCCTCTGCATTATGTTTCGTTACTTGGAATTTTGCAGTTCGTCATATTGGCACAATGAAAACAAGTGTCTACATATATGGAGTTCCTGTGATTACAGCTATTACCTCTGCAATCATACTCCATGAAACGATTTCACTGACAACTATATGCGGTATTGTATTAACCTTAGTCGGGTTATATCTATCAGAGAAGAAAAACTAATATTATTTTTTATATCTGGGATAATGTGTTTTTTGATCCAGTAATCAGGAAATGAAATTA
>NZ_CBDLAM010000047.1:0-22759 GCF_965301125.1 Anaerosporobacter sp.
TAATAACCAATATTCTTTTTTATTTACCTATTGACTTTTGATAGTTGGTCTTTCTCTCCTTTCTTCTATGCGTAAACTACTTCGGACATCTCTAAGATACAATCCTCTGTTAGTTTTACTCTTGTCTCTAGTTCTTCTTTTTCAATAGATAGTTTTTCATTCTCAGCCTTTAATTCTTCGTACTTTTCTTGTAGATTCGGCTGATTTAATGTTACGGTATATTCGTTATCTCCCACCCCTATCGTAGGTTGTAGGATTGTATAGCCTTTGTAATCATTCGTATATGGTACTTGGCCTTCTGATTCTCTTGTATATGTAATCGCACTTGTATTCTCTTTATTCGACAACAAGGTCTTTATTTGCTCATACGTCAAATCAGATGTAAATGTAATAGTAAGAGATTCCGAATTTTCAAGTATTCGTTTTGGTGTTGCATTTGTGGTTCCGAATGTGATTTTTTCAGTCAAAACAATCACTCCTTTCTTTGCGAACTAATGTTCTAAATAATAATTTAGTGGAACAACCATTTGAAGTTACTCCATCAGGTAATAATGTAATTGTTAATAACTATAATAAAAAAATAGGTAAACTAGTTATGCTAAATTTTTCTATTATTGTAACTACAAATGCAACTGGTTGGGTAAACATAGGAGAAATACCACAAGGGTATCGACCTAGCACCGCCGGGCAATCCCCATGCGTTCAAGATTCTTCAACTAATTTCTATCCTATATATTATGGTGTAGACGGTTCAATTAACATATACACACCTTCTACATTAACTAATATTAATATAGCTGTATCGATACCCTACTTTGCTTAATAGCTATTTAAACTAAAAGATAATAATAAACTGCTGTCCAAGTAGAATATGAATCAGCATTTAATTTATGAATTGCAACATCACCATGATCAGCATATTCTACACTTAAAATATTTGTATCTGGAATAACTCTAGTACCTACTTTAAATGATAGCAAGACAAATTTTTTACCTCCAGTGTCTGTTGTAAATGTTTCATCTAGTGTGTTCCCAATAACAACAGATTTCGATTTAATTAAACTAGTTAAATTATTATTTACCGTATTTAGTCCCGTCTTAATTTCATTAATTGCAGGAACTACCGTTTTAGCCGTTGTAGTTAATGCTGTTACATCTCCAATACTTGTTTTTATATCTGCTACAGTGTTATCAAGGTCCATGATACCCTTGTCCATTACATTGAGATTTTCAGCACTAACATAAGTGGTGGTACTATTCCAATTCACTCTCGTGTATGCCATCTTCCCCACCTTCTTTCTCATTTGATTGCTGTTCTAGAATTACTGCTTGATTACATTGAGGTATTATTTGATTCAACATATTTTCAAGTACTATTTTTACGCAAACAGGAGGTAATTTACTATCGTTTATTGCTCCGCTTATATTTTCTCCTAATTGCAATATTGTTGTATTAATTCCTTGCATTGTCTCAACTCCTCTCCTAGCTCTTGTATTGCCTTCCATGACAATGTTGTCATTGCACCTAAATCTACAGCGTTTCTTTCATCATTTACAATGATGTCGTTAGATTCTTCAACAATTACACCTACATGTTTTTTGTGTTTACGGTCCTCATGTTTATACCTAAATTCCTTAATATCTGAAACATTAATTATATCAAGTGCCGATTTCTTAAACTTCGTTATATTCTTTTTACATTTTCTTGAGGAAGTCTGTGTAATTGTTTCAGCTTTTACCGTATTTTGTCCTATCCAAAGTGATCCAGTGTCAGCTGTTAATGTTCCGCTAGACAAAGTTAGATACCCAGTAGCTACTGATTTAGCACTATCTCCATAACACATAACACTTCTACCGTTAAGTGTTATGGAATAAGGGTTAATATATGATGTAACACTACCTCTAGTAAGTTGTATAACACCGTTTACTACATTAACTTCATTATAAACATCACCATAGGTACTGGATACTATAATTGATCTTGTGTCTATTCCTAAACAGTCACCTATCATACTAGATGTAATAGTTGCACTGTTTATATGAACACTGTCTATCGTTCCTGTCTTGATGCAGCCACCATTGATTACAGTTGTTCCATCTGATAAACCACTAAATGTTGCGTACCCCGTAAGGTTAATTTTACTAGCATTGATTGTGATACTCTCGGCTGATTGATTAATAGATGAAATAATACCGTTTTTCTCAACTTTTGTAGATATTTCAGCATCAGTTATAGCAAACTGTGCGTTCATATTTGCTGATAGATTGTTAACCTGTGCTGTTATAGAAGTCGCTGTCTGATTAATCTGCGTGTTAAGCTGTTCGCTCACATTATTTACTTCTGTAGTAATCTCTTTAGCCGTCTGCGTAATCCTGCTGTTAATCTCATACTCAAGATTTGTCATGTTATTTAGACACGGAAAAAGGCTACCGTCTGGATACCATGGCCCAGGTAGTAAAACAGATATCTGCTTATCAAATTCAGTGATAGTACTTTCCATCTTCTCTACATCACGGGATAATACATTTGTCTTTCCCCTTAACTGTTTAACTTCTGTATTAATAGATGTAACTTGGACTATTTCTTCATTACCTATTGCTTCGGTAGAATCTGTAATAGCCTGTATTCCTTTCATATTCCTACCTAGGATATATGAGGTTATGACATTACCATAAGTAAGCCTATCACCAACCTCTAAATATGGTAAACCAAGCATATCGCAAGTATAAGGTATATATGTTATGCCTAGAATGTTTGTAGCTGCATTATCGGCTATAGTCTGTAATGCACTAGCCGATTTACCATATACAAGAAAGTTATCTTGTATTTGATAACAGTTAGTACCTGTGCCTACTATTGCTCCAATATCTCCATCCTCTTGTAATATTTGTAACTTATCAATAGGCTTTGTACTATATTTTTCATACTTCAATGTCTTGTATGAACCACTTGGAATTGTATCATCGACAACCGTTTTACTTAGTATCTTATGCTGTAGCTTTCCGTCACGTCCTATATGCCCGAGCGCTCCGTTAAGCTGTTCTATGCTTCTTAATACTTCCAATCCATTCAATGTGTTATTACTGATAGTCTTTGTTACTGTCATTCCATCATTAGGCAAATCACTATCCTCAAATTCCACACCACAATTTCCACAAAGTGATTCTCTCATTGCCTTAAGCGTGAGTGGGAAGGTTAATGATTCATACCACTCAACCACATCTTTATCAAACTTACGCATGTTGTCATAAGCTGTGACTTCCAAAAATCTTCTGCTATCCTGTTCTATTGCACTGTCCACCGTAAAAATGCCGAGATTTATTATCGTACCATTTACTGTTTGCGTTAAAGTGAACGTCTTTCCTTTTAATTCTTCTGTGATATCTGCGAACTTAACCTTTAAGCAAGCAGCTTCACAAGAGCCAAACACCAAATCTTCTGAGGAATTAAGTGATTCTTGTAAATCGAAACTACCTGCTACTACTTGTTTATTATCAATTACTAATACAGGATCAGTAAAAGTAAATTTCAAATCTTTTTGTACTGGTTCTGACCGATAAGGAAGATAATCGGTCTTGTATAAATCTTTTAACTCTGTTGTTATATTTAACAATTATCTCCCTCCTCTAATATTCAATCAAAGTTAAACTTATTGGTTCATAAGTACGTTCTTTAGTTATTTTGTTAATCTTCTGTATTGTCCAATCAATATCAGGTATGTAGAAATCGCCACTTTCGTACACTTCCCTTTCATCATTCCAATATGTTAATGTAACAACGCTTCGACTTGGGAAAACGGTCTGAAAATGCAGTTTATCACTTACAGATAATTCATTTGTACTAAGCCAAATCTTTGACCTTAAATGGCTTAATATATTCCTATGAAGTTTTCCGTCTCCGTCTGTATAACTATCCTCATCTGTTTGCTGATCTGGATTACTTTTATAACCTTTTTCTGCTAACAAGTCATTGTTGAGGACAGTACTATCATTTTTTATTACCCAACCTTCAAATGCCATATACTATCCCCTTTCTATGCTAGTTGAAATGATATCTTACCAGCTTTAGCATTCTCGTTATTTACTGAAATAACTTCTTTCATGAGTGATTTTCCTCCAATTATAACTTCTACTTGGATAGGAGTATTTCCATTTCCTCCACCTCTACGATTAAGTACGTTTTCTACAGCTTCTTCAATCTTGCTTACTGGCGATACTACTTCAGGCTCTCGCTTGTTATCACCAAGTACTGCAAGGAAATTACCATAGTTAGCAGGAACGTACGTGCCGTTTGCAAGTTGAGGTATTTTAGGTACAGATATTTCACTTATAAAGTCAAAGGGTTTTGCTCCTAGTATGTTGACATTCTTTATCTTTTTTAAAGCTTTGTTTAGTCCGTTAAAAGGAGTTGCAATTACTTTATTAATACCATTAATTAAGCCATTAATAACTGATTTTAAACTACTTAATATACCGTCTTTGATTCCGTCAAATATCTTTCCACCCTTACTAAATACATTCTTAACATTAGTCCATGCCTTTGTGAACGTAGTTTTGAACCAGTCAGCAATACTGGAAAAAGAACTTTTAACACCTGAACAAATTGATGAAAAATGCGATTTGATTGAGCTTAGTGTAAATGCATTCTTAACACTTGTAAGTGCGGATGAAAACTTCCCACTAAACCATTCTGGTAGCGATGTGAAAAATCCTTTGATACTAGTAACAAGGTTCTTGAAATGAGTTTTTACAGTTTCAATTAACGATTTTATTCCGTTTATCATACCTTGTATGATAAAACCACCTATTTCCTTAAATACAGTAGATGGTGAGTGTATACCTAATAGTTTCTTCACATTGTTTACAATTGGATCAACTATATGTTTCTTTACCCAGCTTAAAGCATTTTTAATTATGTCACTCAAGGATATTCCATTTTGTAAACCTTCAATGATATTCTTACCTATTTGCTCCCCTATTCCAAATAACAATGATATTGCGCCATTAACAGCAGCTACCAAAGCATCTACTATACCAGTAATAACCTTACCCCAGTTAATACCACTGATTAAGTCTACAATGTCACCACCAAGGGATTCCCAATCAACTGCTTTAATTGCAGACGTAAGAGAATCTAATAAACCTACTGCTAGTCCTGACAAATCCATACCAAGCTTCTTCCAGTTAGTGTTAGTTAAGAATCTATTTATTCCACTTCCAATTGACGTACCTAGCCCGCTAAAATCAAACGTTGTAACAAACCCATAAAGAAGGTTTATTGCTCCGTTCAAACCATTTGAAAGCGTTGTACCTATAGCAATCCAATCTATTGTGGTTATAAGAGTATTAAGAGATTGTGCAAGCGTGGTTCCTATATTAGTAAAATCTATAGCCTTAATTGCATTGTTTAGTGTCTCGAAAATACCGTTAACACCAGTACCCATTGTTAAGGCTAATGCGTTCCAGTCTATAGTTCTAAAAGCTGATTCAATACCTCTTCCTAATCCACTTCCTAACGCTCCAAAATCAAACGTGTCTACGAACGTCTGTGCAAAGTAAATGGCTGTGTTAATGCCATTACCCAACGTAGAACCTACCAACGTCCAATCAAGACCGTAAATAGCACCATTTAAGAATGTAGCAATACTTTTAGCTATCTTGTTACTTGTAGCTTGCACCTTACTCCAGTCAATAGATTCCATTGCGCTGTTTAGCTTTTCACCAATAATCACGCCTACTTCGGTAAAGTCTGATTCTTTCCAGGCTTTCTTAAGTGCTTCTACAAATTCTGATACTCCACCACTTTCTTCTATACCTGTCGTAAAATCGGGCTTAATTGCTGTATCTCCTGCACCACCACCACCTCCACCAGACGATGAATCATCTGCACTAGAGGAATTATGGAGTTCGTCAAAGTCTGCCAATCCTTTTAATGCTTTCTTTGCTTTGTTTGCACTTCCTGCTGTCTTGTCTAATGCGGCCGCTTGATCATATTGTGATTTCGCTGCTGATTGGCTTGCTTTTACACTTTTGCCAAATAACATACTGATGAATTGTGCTAACGCAGCTGTAACCTTAACTAGTACGCTAAACAATGCATTAAGAGCAGGTAAACAAGCTTCTAGAATTGGCTGAAACGCTGTATATAGATTGCCTTTAATCTGTGCTAAACTTGAAGATAATTGTGGACTTGTTCTTACGATTGAGGAAAAGCCTTTACCTATGGCTTGTAATGCTTTGGTTAATGCCATGAAGCCGATTGACATAAGAATCATTCGCCCCATCATTCCACTAAACATACCCTTTAGCTTATTCAACGGATTCATAGCCGACAACATTCGCTTCGCACCACGCATTACTGAACTAGTTGCTCTTACAACTCCTCTTGTTATTGAAAGAAATGCACTTCCTACTGTACGAGCAACATTCCCAACTCTTCTCAAGCCACCATAGGCTGTACTACAAGCCATTCTTAGCTTAGCAAATAATGCACTTAATCTTCCGGTTGAAGTACTTGTCTTTGTCTGTTGTACTTCTAAAGTTTGCAATTCTGCTATAGACGCTTGTGTTCCTATTCGTCTTGCACTAGTTGCATTTTCAGCTGCTTGTGTTTCTAGTAATTTTGCTTCGTACATGCTTAACTTACCAGTAAGAATGTCGTAATCAGCTTTCATCTTTTCAAGTTTAGTAGTGTCGGCCCCTACTGTAAAATCTCCACCGCTTGCCTTTAAACTTTCCATATCTGCTTTAGCTGCATTTAACGTATTTCTAGTCTGCTGTATATTATATTGTAGGGACTTCCATGATTGGTTCTTAGTGTTAGCCCCGCCAGTAGACTTAAGCCTTTCTTCTGCATCCAAATACTTGTTAAGCTGTGATTCTGCCTGAGATATCTGTTTTTGGATTTCTAGATACTCTTGTGTAGGGACTTTAGTGTTCTGCATATCCTTCATAGATTTTTCTAGCTTATTCATCTCAGCCTGTGTCTTTTTTATATTATTCGTAAGACCTATCTGTTTACTGGACATTTTCTGTACACCCTGTACATATCCAGTATCATCTACTTTGGTATCGAATTTAAGAATACCATCAGCCATCTATTCTCACCTCCTTACGTGTATAGTGAGTTGATAAAATCTATTTCGCCTTGTTGCTCTGCAGTGTACTTTTTCTGTAGCTCACAAAGAGATCTATTCTCGTTAAAAAACTCTTGCTCGTGCTTTTCCAGTTTCTTTTTCTTATTCTTCTTGCTGCGAATATTCATGACCGTAGAAAAAAGTCCTTCGCCTATCTCGTAGAAATACGAAATAAAAGTCCAAAAATGTACATAATCACATTCTCGGACTTCTCTACCTGCAACCTTATTGACTGCACTAAATATAATTTGTTCGTCTTGTTCCCAGTCGTATAGCCTAGTTGATGATTTCTTACTATCTTCTAATCTATCTCCACAATTTAAAAACCATATAGCCTTTTCAACCGCTTCTTGTGTATCTTCATCATTTATTAATTCTCGATCATAATACATAATTTCAAGCATTGCTTCGTATTTTTCTTCAATGCTCATTTTTGCATCATCAAACACTTGCAGTATTAGTAAGCAATCTCTGTAATCTGTCCTGATATCAAGTTCTATTCCACCTACTTCAAGTGTCTTATGCAATTTACCAATCATCGTTTTTTAGATGCTTGTGAAGAATACTTATTAATGCGGCTGTTAGATGCTTTAGCAGATGCTTCTAATTCTTTTGTAATGACAGGTAAAATCATTTCAAGGAAGCGTTCAATGAAGTATTTTCCATTGTTTAGGTTAAAGCAGTTCAATCCCTTAAAAACAGTCTCTGATACATCAGAATTAAACATTGTATCAAGTTCTTTCTTTACCTTTACGTCAAGCTCATAAATACTTTTAATTATATCTTCTTCATTCTTAGATTCATCATTTGCTAATACCTCAGCTTCATTTACTAATGTAATAATATTCTTTTCAGCAACTTCAATTCTCTTACCAATGTTGATATCATTAGGATAAATCGTAATAACACCTAGTAATTTACCTGTTTTCTCATCTTCAATTTCATAACTTTTCGCACCAGTATTAATCTGCAATCTTGCCATTATTTTAATTCCTCCTTATAAGTAAAGGACACCCTAGTAAGAGTGCCCTAATAATATTATTCTCCGCTTCCTGCTGTGAATGTCTTTGTTGAGCTGTTCCATGTACCAGATACACGATTACCGTTGTATTTGATTTCAAATGGGATATTAACACCTCCTCCATCACCACCAATGGATTTAGGGATTACAATAACATCTTCCTGGTATGCCCAAACTTGGGTGCCATCTGTTTCAACTAATACATCAACAATTTTTGTTTCTAAATCAGATCCAGTTTTTCTACCATTTACGATTGTTGCAAGTTGAGTGTAGAGCGCATCTCCTTTACGTGCATAATATGTTTCTACCTCTGAACCTGGTTCATACCCTTTTACTGTATTTGACGTTTCGCCCCAGATATTCTTCTTGGTTTCAACATCAGCGTTCATTTCAATGTTGTACTCTTCTAAATCTTTACCTAAACGTACAAATGATGCAGTACCACCGAATGAACTGTCAATATAATGGAGTAAATATTGTCTTTCAAATTTATCTCCTGCAGACATAGCAGCTTCAGCAAATACTTGTAAATTCATTTTTTTCATACTATTCCTCACTTCCTAAAGTATAATTAACTTTTATTTGTAGCTGATATGTAATGTACTGTCCATCTTCGCTCTTTCCCCACGCCATGGCATTAGCAATGCTCACAGATTGAATATGACCGCTCATTTCCACATCGTTTATAGTTGCAGTTACTTCTTGGCCTTTTACCGTTTCTAGATAGTAACCTAAATCCAATAAAAAAGTACTGTTATTCAACCTATCAAAATCATTCGCAGATTGATTAGTTGCATACAGTACCATATTGTTGGTTCTTGTTTGATTTCCCAATATATCTTTCTTAAGCAAGCTATCGTTTGTGGAGGATATTCCGTAAACATTGTCTGATTCCTCGGTAAAATCAACGTGAACCTCTCCGTTAATAAAGTCAGATATATGAGGGTAATCAGTAAGAACTTTCTTCATAACCTCTATAACATTCATTTTCTACCCCCTACTCGCTATATCTTGCGCACCCTTAAGTATTTCTTGTTTATGGTCTTGCATTGCTCTATCAAACCATTTGGGGCCTGATTGAGGGTGTCTTGATTTGTTGTGAACAAGATTCTTGTCTGTAACTACTTTCTTTCCACCGAATGGCGCCCATGTACTACCGGTAGGCTCATAAATCATAACCTTTCCATAGTATTGGAAACGTGCATAAGGTGAATTATACTCAATAACTCCACTACCTATTACAGTACCTGTAGTAGCTGACTTCTCCATCATTCCATTTAGCATTGGTGTATAAGGTGCCATAACACGTAAACACTCACTATCAACATACTTTTGTATTTCTCCACCCTCACCTAATCCATGTGACTTAAGCATTTCTGCTGTAGGTTTCATATCTAAGTGTGCATCAAACTGCATATAACCACCTACTTTCCACTTAGTTCCCAGTGCCACATTCGTTTACTACCGTGATTCTTTAATGATCCTGCACTAAGTGTAAGTAAGTTGTGATTAGCTTTTAATTCCTTAATACTTGTAGACTGCGTTTTTTCGGACGTATTATCGATTTCTAGCAATGTTTCACCTTGAATGATGTAATCCTTGCCTTTGTTAATTTCAAGGCTCTGTACTACTGAATATGGTATTGATACATACAAGCTATCTACAGAAGCTAATCCAGATTTCTTTATTGCAGTTGCTTGGTCCTCGTCCCAAAAGCACTTAGCGTACACACTCTTTTCATAACCATTGGACCCAAGATGAAATATTGTAACTTTTTCCGTTTGTTTTCCCATATCACACCCCACAGTACAATAGTTCAGTATTAGCTAGCCATGTTCTAACAATACTAACTGACTTCATGCTATCTTCCTGCTCTACTGTCTTTCTGTCTTTGTACGATACGGACCATGAACCATCTTTTTCACTTGCTACACTAGTATCCGTTTCTTTATCCCTTATATCGCATGAATACAAGTGTTCTGCCAATTCGCATACACACATCTGTACATCTTCTGGTATATCAGCTGATTCATCTATGTTGCCAAATGTATATAACCTAACAATGTTACTAGCCTTGATGGACCATTTATCGAACACATCAGGGGAAATCGAACTTTCCCCCATAGTGTCCTTGTATGTGCCACCGTAGAACGTGCTATCTGTTAACGCTGTTGCCATGACACATCACGCTCCTTACTAGGTTGTAGTTGCTTTATGTAAGTAAATACCTGCAACCTTGTTTTCGTATACATCTGCAATTGATACATCACGGTAACCAAATTTCCAACCATCAGACGATTGGTTTTCGTCTGGAGAAATTACCTTGTTTACAACTCTCTTATCGAATTGGATAAGTGCATCTTTATGTAAGATCATAAAGTTAATATCAGCTGCTCCAGTACCTTTTGTATAACCGCCTACTGTTTGTCCACTTGTAGTACCATCATTTTGCTTAATAGCTGTATAAAATCTGCTTTGGGGTACTATTGTAACGCTTGCAAAACGTTCCATTACCTTTTTAGATTTAGTAGTATCCATATCTTCTACTAACCCGTTTAAAGTTGCAGTAATGAACAAATGGCGGTTTTCGTATGGTACTTCGTCATCGTCCATCTTTTGTGTAGCTGCTCTCAACGCTTTAATTACTGCATCACCTGTTGTCAACGCTGCACCTGCTACTGTTGAAATACCGTCTACACTCGCATATTTAGCAAATCTAAACGCATCAAGCTCAGGTACTACTTTTGTACGGATAAACTCACTTGATAACTGACCAAAGGCTAATTGAGCAGTCTCAATGTTATCTAATGCATCAACCGTAAACATACGGCCTCTGTCAAAGTTACATGCTACCGTTTCATTCGTCATTGTAACATCACCAGATACATAGCCACTGTTACGAGAGTAATCTGCAAGACCGTCCATGCTGATTTTAGGAATTACTAATTCATTAGCATTCGCACCTTGTTTAACTAACTCTGGGTTTCCATCTAACTTAGAAGTTAGTGATGCTTGCTTGTACACCTTATCAAGCAAAGGAATGTACTGTTTAAACAATGCGATGCTGTTAGCAAAATACTGTAAGTTCATTTTTAAATTTTTCATTCTTATACCTCAATTCTTTCTTATTCTTTGATTCCCATAACGGACATCATAGAGGACATCATCTTTTCATCACCTGTCGGTAATGTTCCTCCTCCAGTTGGTCCTGTAGGGTTGTTAATAGGTTCGTTTGTACCAAATAGGTAATCATTATCCTTTTGGCATGCTTCAATAGCAGCTTTAATGTCTGCTTCTTGATTCTTACTACCTTTTAGAGTATCAATATCAAGTAAGGCTTTTACTGCTTTTGCATTCTTGGCACCCATGGTATTGATAGCTGCTTCTAATTGCTGATTGAAGTCTCTTTCAGCTAATTGTTTCTGAAATTCTGTCTCTTTGGCCTGTAAAGTAGTTTGTAGTGTGCTGATCTCACCCTTTAAAGTTTCAACATCTACACCATCAAACTTCTTAAGAGATTCATTAACTGTGTCAAGCTGACCTTGTAGATTGTCCACTTGCTCTTTAGCCTTTGTTTTCTCAGCTTCAATATCACTACCGTTCTCAGCCATAATCTTGTCGATTACTTCCTTTTCAAGTCCTAAGTCCTCTAAAAATTTTCTTTTCATATATAATCATTCCTTTCATTACGCTTTTTACGGGTCAGCACCCATGTAAAGTAGATTTTTAGTTTTACGTCATTTCGGACATAATAAAAAGCCATGTTTCCACGACCTAATCAACGTATACCTTATGATGACACTTCTTACATTCGTAATAGTGCCGTTTCTTGTGCCTGGATACCTTTTCACTCCTTAATCCACCGTAAGGTTCGTGATTGCAGAAGTATTGTTTTAACCATTTAAGCATGTTTACACCTACTTTCGTGTATAAAAATAAGACGTTTACGCACGTCTTGAACGAGATAAAAAGGATCACCGCCTTTCTAGCAATTACTTCGGCATCTTATAGTTACTAGTCTAACAATATTACTTCCGAAGTTTGATTTGACGCTATTCCAATGATAGCTAGGGCTTTTAACTTTTAAGAATTTCTTAGTTACTTTATTTTTCATATTTACTAGCCATTCTTTTGCATTTATAAATATATCTCGCAAAGCATTGTACACTCTTAAGATAGGTACCTTTATTGCTTTCAAAGCGTTTGTAATAATCATACCGCTGATATTCATGGCTAGGTTATGTTCATCATTCCCATTATCCCTTGCAAATTTCTTATACTCTATAACCTTAAACCCATACGCATTAATTCGCTTCTTAAATAATTCAGTATATAGCATTTTTCTTCCTCCTTGTTATTATCCTGTAACATACTTCACATTGTGTGAATATTCCTCTGCAATACTCATATAACCTAATCTAGCAGATTCTAGTAATATGTTGCTTTGTATGCTAGGTTTACAGTGTAGACTATATTCTATATATCCATCACCTTGATAAACATCAACCTCTTTATGTGCAATCTCTTGTAAGGAATTAATTGTGTTGATTGATAAGCAGGAGATAGCAGCACATACAATGTCATAGCCGTAATTTCTAAAGCTTGCATGTCCATCTAGCTTAAAACCAATCAGTCTATTCTCTTTGCAAATTGGTGTAATAGTTGTCACTACATCACTCTCCCTAATCCATCAGCATATACTCGCTGTCTTTCCATAGGCAATTTCATTTTCTCGGCAAACTTAGCATATTGTTGACTAGTTGCTTGATAAGATGCTTTTGCATTAATAATATCATCTTGACTTGCTCCACCTTCTTTGAGTAGCTTGATAGTTTTCCTTTGTGTACGCATCTGTGCTTCCATCTTTCTCATGCGCTGTGTAGCTTCGTATTTGGTGTATTCCTTGTCTCCAAATTTAACTTTGATATTCTCGTCTGCTTGCATCTGTTCTAGTTGCTCATCAGTGTATGTGAGCTTTGAGATACCAGGAACAAATGGATAATAGCTATGATAACAGTTAACTCCTAACAATCCTCCTGCGGTGCCAAGACCACACTCATCAATTAATTGTTGTTTAGTCTTAACTCTACCTTGCCATACTTGATGGCTTGGTCTTGCTGTTGCATGCCATGAAACTTCGAAATACTCTGTGTCAAGCTCCTCTGCATTACTTTGTGTTATGTGTCCTACAACTTGATTTACACCAGTTACAACACACATTCGCACAGCAGTAACCGTATTTATTGATCTTCCATTAGAATAATCAATTGAACGAATACCACCATCTGCCAACTCTTTTACAGTATCTTTAATTGACTTATCATAACTAAATGAACCGCTCAACACTTCATATGCCGCCTTATCAAGTTTATCATGTAGGTATTGTGATGCAGGCGTATATACCTTTTTGCCATTCATGTTAACCATGAAACCAGTTGTCTGTGTGATGTTTCTTATCTCGTTCTTAGTCTGTTGCTTGATAGCCGATACAAGCTGTTGTAATTCTGCATTGTTCTTGTATTCAATAAATTGCTTACCAGTAGCTTGATATAATGATTTATCCCTTGTGTATCCTACCTCAATAGCATTATCAAATATATTGTCTATTTCTGCATCTGTAAGCTTGAGAGTTGACTGTATGTACTTCTTGATATCTTGTTCATACTGCCCATACTGTTTAAGTCGATAAAGCAAATTATCAGCAGTAGAAGTAATCTCTTTGTTTACTTTAATACGATGTACTACATCAATGAGTATCTTTTCCTCTAAGTCACGCATGTAGCGTTCTATCTGCTTAGGTATACGTTCTAACTCGCTAGGTGTGAACATTATTCATCACCACCAGTATCAACATCAGCTTGCTGTGGTATCATCTTATTAGCCTGTTCTTCTGTTTCGTTATACCACTTCATTCGGTACTCTACTAATGACATAACTCCCATAGATACATCTTGTCTATCCTGTTGTCGTTCTGTTTCTTCATCTACCAGTATTGAATCCTTAAATGAACATACAAATTCATACCCAGTTCGTGTCATTGCATTGTAGAAAGCTAATGCATATACTAGATCCTCTAAGCACTCTTTTAAGTTCTCTTGGATAGCCGTAACCATGTTGTACTTACGTTTCTTAGCTACTATACACTCTGTAGCTGTCTTTTCAACATTTTGCGGGTTTGATATATCTCCATACGACAATGATACGTTAAATTCTATCTGTCTAAGGTACTCATTCATACCATTGAGAATATTGTCATCTCGGAATGCAGGTGACCATTCTTTGTAAAGTTCTGTATCTGAACCTTGCTGTAAATTAAGTCCTTTAAACAATCTCTTGTTAAGCCTTGGTGTAACCATTTCTGTTTTACCTTTAGCATTTACTTTAGCTGTGGACTGTAAAGCCATAATATCAACATGTACTGCACGCTCACCACTCTCAAACTCCCAGTCAAGCCTTGCCCCTTGAATGTCAGCATTCCTTATCTGGTCAATAGCACTATCAAATATAGATACGCCACATGCTGAACCATCAACCTCATTCTTAATTGGATTACGGTAATACCCAAAGTCTGACCTTTCTAATCCTTGGTATGAAATGCTTGGTGGTAACTTGGCCCATTCATCTACACTATCAAGCGATACCTCACTACCTATGTCAGTCTCATTCGTACTATGAAACGCTCTGTTGGTAATTGTTAATACTTGATTCTTAAGTGCGTGCCTTTCTAGTCTGTAGTAATAGTTGTTATCTCCTATTCTTTTAACTTGAATAAACACTACATCAATTAATCTGTCCCTTGAATCAAATTCCACAGGAATAAATCTGTCAGCAGTAATGTACTCAACATTTCCTTCACCAAGTGGCTTAATACAAAAAGAACCTAATGCCAAACCACTCTGTAGGTTTTCGTTTAGGTTCTTGATAGCTGACTTATACAATTCATTAAGTTTTTCATTGCTTACCTCTGATTCCATTTCATTCAAGCTTATGTTAGCAAATTCTCGACAAATGCCTTGTTCCTTACGTAATGACTTAACATAATCATCACACCAGGGACTCATACCTTTATACATTGCAGACCATAGTTCGATTCGCCTTGCCATCGTATCGGATAGGCAAACGTCACGTTGTATTACATTTTTAATTGTCTGTTGTGGAAACATTTTCTTATACACTCCTTTCCAGAAGGACCTAAAACCATCAAACACTATTCACCCCTCCGTTTCCATATTTGATTTGTTGCGTACCTTATTGCATCTATATCATGGTCATCTCCATCAGGATATCCACTTATTACGTTCCCTTCTTTATCTCGTTCATATTCTTTGTTCAGAAACTCTTCTGTAGTGTTCGGGCATCGCACATTATCAATGACTATTTCCGCTAATGATTGTAGCCATTTGTAAGAGTACTCTCTAGAGCCTGGACCCTTTTCTGCAGGTCTAGCAAATAATCCATACGCTTTATAATCACCTATTGATTTATTTTCTGAACTGTCACACGTTATAAGGTCGTTACCGTCAATTCCAAATTCGATTAGTTTATCTGCTGTCTGTCTGTTGCTTTGCTTATTACATGTGTACTCAAACCATATATATAGCTTATGTTGCGAAGGCTCGTAATGCACTCTATTAAATGCGTATTTGTCAGGATACCACCCCCAGTCAACTCCGTTGAGTACGTGGTCAAAATCTGCTATCTGTTCATCTGTAATGGTTGTGATAGTAACATTGTCAAATACATTACCACCTGTACCATTAGCAACACCCATGTACTCATTTTCATAAGCTGTTGGGTTAACCTCTTTAAGATGTTCTGCTTCATCGAGGAATGGTTTTCCTAGCCAATGCTTAGGTACATCTAAGTAATTACTGAACGCAACAAGCATTCCAGGCTTAGGGACCTTGATATACTTATTCGCCCAGTTCATTGCTGACTTTGGAGGGTTAAATGACTTAAATACATATGTTAACTCACCACCACGGATAACGGACTGTGTAACTGTTCTGACCGCTTCAGGTCCTTTAAACTGGTCTAATTCCTCAAACCATAGGATACCAATATAGCCAAATGGCGCTTTAATACCTTTAGACTTCATAGGATCATCATTACCACGGAAGAATATCTTTTGTCCTGTACTCTTCTTTGTAATCTCAAGAGGAGATACGGAGCATTTATACTCATCTTCCAATCCAAGAGCTTGTATAGCCCAACATACTTGTGCATATACTGAATCTCTTAATGTCTGCCCAACTTGTCTGAAAACAGCTGCATGCATATTGTCATGCTTCTCTATCAAATCAACGATCTGTAACGATATGAACGATGATTTTGTACTACCACGACCACCAGGGAATACATATTCATTGTACATTTGTTCTTCAATGTCATGTACCACCTTGATAAAAGCAGGCGCTATCATTGTAGCAGGAATACCATTGTACTTAGCCCCTGCGTTTGCTTTATCCTCTGGCTCTGCTTTCTTGCGTTCAAGCTCTAGCTTTGCATTGTCGAACGCTATCTTGTGCTTATCCAAAGGATTCATCAAGAAGTATTTAGTTAGCCAATCCATTGATTTATTCTTATCAGCTAGCTTTATAGATACCCCGTCTTTACCTTGTTTGACCTCTTGTATAAGCTGTGTGTCAACGTTATGAGAATCATTAAGCTTAACAACATTAACTTCTTGCATGAGTGGTTTTTTATCACCATTCTCATCTTTTACCTCTATAGGGCCGAATTGTCCTATTACCTGTTGCTGTTCTTTACCAAAGCTTAAGTAGTTCCCTATGTCAGCAAATGCAATTCTCATGTGCAATTCAATCAGATCATCTGTGCCGCTTACTATCTGCTGACGTTTAATTTCTTGCAAGCGTTGTATTTCTTCTCTGATGTTAGCAATTGTTAGCAACCTACAGCCATTTACTCTCGCTGTGTCATAATCACACTTGTAAGCATTAATATAAGCTTGTGTTGCATTGAATATCTTACTGTAATATATACAAAATAGCCTTTGCTCGTGGGTAAGGTTCTCATTTAACATCGTTTCCTTAGTCCCATCGTCAAAGACTTCTTTCTTTACTGCCTTATTCTTTTTCTCTTTTGCAACGTTGCATTTCTTTTCTTGCGTTGCGTTGCATTCCCATTCATAGCGTTTCTTCCAACTGCGAATAGTACCTACCGGTATATTTAGTTGACTTGCAATCTCAACTAATTTCAGACCTTGTTTATACAGATCATGAGCCTTTTCTGCTTGCTCATTCGGCGACCTAGCCAATCGGCTCACTTCCTTTCGTGTTGTTTTGGGTAAAAGAAAAGAGCCTCCGAAGAGACTCTTAATCCTTAAATGCATTTTATGTTTCATACAGAACATTTTTACTTCTTATAAATTTTCTTGAGTAAACCATTAGCATCCTCAAGCTCACTCTTTACATAGAAAATATCTCCTGTATTACTTTCCGTTCCGCTTGTATTACTTTCGATATTGCTAAGATGTAAATCAATGCTAGTTAATTTAGCAGAAATAGATTGTAATAACCCTACTACTTCTTCCAATGTTTCTTCCATCTCTGTCACCTCCCCTCTTATTACATAATATTACCTTTACCAATATTATGCAACAAAAATAGCACCTATAACATATAGGCTCTAGGTGCGCACGCGAGAATATAAATTGACATTTAAAACTTGTAATTCTTTTTATCTCTTAACCAAGTATTAATGTTTTGATTTTTAATATTAAACTCATCAATCACTTCTTTACACTTCTTAATAGCATCTTTTTTATTTAATTTTAATTCTTTTTTTAATACTTTTATATCTGTTACATAAGATAAATCATTAATTTTCCCACTATGATTATCTTCTTCTTTTTGGATATGCTTCTCTTCTCTTACTCTTATCTTCTCTAATGTTCGATCTGTTTTAATATTCAAATGTACTAAGTCACAATAAGTATTACTTATTAACCTGTAAATATTAATTGTATAATTATATTTCCTTGTATTCTTAAAAAACGGGTCAAAGTGCTTGCTTAAATCTCCTGATTTTAGAAACGCATTTTGTAATAATTCTATTTTATTTATTAGAATTTCATAGTTATTAATTTTATATATTATTTGCAATGAGCTGTAGAAATACAAATAATTGCTTATTGTTTCCTTCCATATACTAATATGTTCAATATTATAGGCAACTAGTGTACTAACTATTAATAATATACAGCTTGTAAATACCCCAATTAATATATTTGATATGTAATTTATATGTCCAGTAAAAATTTCTAAATATCGTTTAATAATTTGCTCATCACCCCAAAACTCAATTAATATCGACATTAACAAGCTAATAATTGCTATAATAGTGAATATCCAAATTATTTTTTTATCGTACTTCATTCACACTCACCTCTTCACTTAATATTATATTCCATATATCAACATATGTAAACAAAAATAGCACATACACAAGGCGGTTGCGTACATGCTATTTACATAATGGTATAGGGGAGTAAACAATAATAATCCTGATATACTTACCAGCTACGATTTAAAGTGTATTTTCGTGAACTTTAAACCATCGAGTGGGAATTGCACCCACTCTTACCACGCTAGTAATGGTCGGAGGTTCAATGTCAAATGAAGTATCTATCATTACATTAATCCTATTTTGAATTATATACTACTTGTTTGTGCAATGGGGGAATTACGGGAATTTTCAAGGAACTTTTTAAACTTTTTCGAATACGTTGTCCTATCTTTCTCCTCACTTAAATCAGCTGCTATATCAATCCACTTCATTCCCTCATACACTCGCATATCGAATATAGTCTTAAGCTCATTATCAGTAATAGAATTATATAGCTTGTCTATCTCTTCAATCTTTCTATTATCTTCTTTTACACACTTCTCCAAGGCTCTTATTCTCTTAATGATCTTGTCATTTTCTTTTGGTTCTTCCATCTCTACGCACATATGCGTTTCAATGTACGGAAAGTTAGGAGAAGATCCTTTCACCTTTCCTGACACTATAGGGATCTCTTTCAATTGCAAATCAAGTACCTTTTGTTTATTGCGTTCTACTCTAGCAATTAACGCATTGTATTCTATTACGTCCTTTTCGGTCAAGCATATTCACCTCTCAATCGCAACATAGCTTGTCTAAATTCTTTCTTTGTAAGTTTCTGATAAAGTACTCTGTTGTACATAACCATATTATCATCTCCAATCTCCGCTGGGTGTCTTAGGTCGTACTATGTTATTGGCTTTACAGAAATCAAAGAGTTCTTTCTTTGTATAACCTTTTTCATGAGCGATATCTGCTAAATCCTGATTCTTAGTTATGTAAAGTTCTCTAATCTCATTTGCATCAATAGGTTGCTTTACAGGTTCTGCCTTGGCTTTAGTTTTTGCAAGGTTATTATCTTTAATGAACTGTCCCATCTTAACAGTGCTTACATGGAAATACTCACAACATTCCTTGATCGTATAATCCTTGTAATACTCTCTTACTTCCTTCACATCTAAAACTTTAGGCTCTGGTTTTACCTTTGTTGCTTGTTCAGACTCTGGATTAATCGTTGCTGGCTTCATGCTAAGCAAATTCATTTGCTCCAGGAACTTCTGTGCTTCTACTGCATTATTATTGATTACATCAAGAATATTGCCTCTGATTCCTGTAAGCTGATCTACGCTAAGTACACCTTCCAAAGAAACTATGCTTTGCTCATTATCATTGAAACACACATCAAGATCTTTTATCTTATCTGTAATCGCATCACATGATTCAATTACTCTCATCTTTTCATATATCTGATTTACTAACTCATTTGAACTCTTTAATATTTCTTCTCTTACCATAATCCTATTCCTCCTCATTGAATCTCTTAATAGTTTCATTTAGTGCATACATACTATCTAATTTCGCCTGAGTCTTTTCTAAGGCTACCTTGTCATATCTAAATATATCTACCTTGCTATTAAACTTACGAAGAAAGTCTAACACAACACTAGGTGGTAACTTCATATCAGTATTCATTGTATCCGCCATCGCTGTTGCTATAATCATTAGTTCTTCTTTTGACCTCATACGTGCTATTGCTGTTAATTCTGTAGATTTTACATTCAAAGGTAGGTTATTGGCACCACGGTAATTCACTTCTCTAGTTAATCCCTCTACACCTTGCTGCTTTGCAATTTGTAACGCATGAGCCATGCCTTCAAGATAAAGTTTCTGTTCCTTTGTTAGCTTACCCATTCAATCTACCTCCACATTTATTTATACAGTAATACTATTATTATTTGTATCCATTTACTTACCTTGTAATATTTTCTATTTATTGGTATTATATTCTTGAAAGGATGTGTTACTATGTCAGTATTAAGCGCCTCAGATATAATTCAATTGATGGGAATAATAATTGCCCTTATACTTGGTATTGGTTCGATTATTATTGCCGTTATTACATTGAGACAGAATTCTAAAATGATTGAAGAATCTACAAAACCAGTGATTGCTATTTATGGCGAGTCAATAAATCCTGGTGACCCTATCTTTTACCTGGTAGTTAAAAATTTTGGTCAAACCTCTGCCACGATTACCAAATTTGATTATGACTATGATTTTTATACAAATCACGGTTATTTGGAAGAAAGTGTATCAAGAGATTACTTAAAAGACTTAATTACCGCTAATTTAGCTCCTGGTCAGTCAAAGGTTTGTTTAATAAACTATAAAAATATTAACCAACCAGTAACATTTAGTATTGAATATAAAACTGCTACTAATACATACACAGATCAAATGACTGTAAATTTAAAAGCAGGCATTGCTATGTTGACTAAGAAAATTAACTCTACTGAAGGAGATCTTCATACCATATCTTATACATTACAAGAAATGTTACAAAAGAATCTTTAGTCATAACCCAGCGCAACCTATAAGCAATGGTTGCGTTCACTTGCTACCTGGATACTTTAGTACTCGCTCCATAGTAATCACTCTTCAATATGTTTTAGTTGCCTAGTTACCTTAGCTTCAGCTATCTTAACTACTTCATTATCACACTTTAGCAATATTTTTAACTGCTTCAACATAACCTCAACATCTGCAATCTCTTCCACAAGGTTATCATATTCCTTATTATTAACCATATCATTGAAATCGAATGAAGTTCTCTCTCCGCATTGAAGAAACTTTCTCCAGTATTTATTGATTGCCTGGATCAGTTCACTACATTCTTCAATACACTGCCTGCTCTGCCTATCATATCCATAATGAATTGCTATCTTGCGTAATTCACTAGGATCTACTTCTTTACATTCCTTGCATTCCATAATACAACCAATGTTATCACCGCCATTGCAACTGCATGTATTACATTCTTTCTCTATACCATCTGTATACAAATCTGCACATTCTTTATAGTCCTTTTCCATCTCTTTATTTATATAGACTTTAATAAATTTCCTCATTGACTTACCTCCTTGGGTTGCTTCTTTGATAAAAATATCCTTTCTAACACACACAGCAGCTCTACACATATGTCATTACACATTTTGCATTGATACTTATGGCATAGTTCATGAACTTCATTACACACTTCAATCCACTCTTCATCCAGATACACATTAAAGTGCTTTGTATATATGTTATAGGTATCAGTAAGAATCTTAGGTACTAACTCTTGTGATGTTGTTGGAAGGTTAGAGGCTATAGCTTTAAATAACCCCTCACTTCCGTAAGATCTGTAAAGCGTGAACACTCCTGCATAGATTCCTTTTACATCAGTCATGTATCACACAACCTTTCTTCCTATAGCTTGTCTTACGTTTCTTCCAAGCATTTTCACAGAATCCAATGTCATCTACATAATCAAGGCATATAGCATCTTTTTTGCCGTCAGCAGTACGGCCAATACGACCTATTGATTGAGTAACTACCGCGTAATCTTTTTTTGGTAATGCTAAGAACAATCTATCAAGTTGAGGTATATCAAGTCCCTCTTTTGCTAAACTATAACTTGCGAATAGTACCTTTGCTTTTCCATTCCTCATATCCTCAAGTGCTTGTACTCTTTCTGCCTTGGCTTTTTTGCTTGTCATCTTGCCATTAATGAACCTCATACGCTTATCAGATACACCACATTCATTGCATATTCTCATAATACTTTGCAAGTGTTCCAATCTATCAGATAGTACTAAGCAGCTATGTCCCTGTTGAAAATTAATTACAATGTTCTCAGCTATATTTCGATTCCTGGTAACATTCTCTGCAAGGTATTTAATAAGTTCCTGGTAAATCAATGTACCATCAGTATCAAGACAACACTCTGCGACCTCTGTACCTGTTTTAATCTTTTCTACAGTAACTTTCATAGTTTTATCTGCCACGGCACTCTCAGGCACCTCATAGATTACTGGTCCCAACAATGCAAAGGTACTTTTAATCAATCCATCACCTCTATGTACCGTAGCTGACAATCCGTATTTATGTCTAGCAGCTAGTGAATTAATTACCTTTGAGAACATACTTACACTAGTAGGTGTTCCAGCGCATCTGTGACATTCATCAACTATAATCACATCAAAACTATACTTGAATT
>NZ_CBDLAM010000048.1:0-22588 GCF_965301125.1 Anaerosporobacter sp.
GCTTAGTAGCTGATTGAGGGGTAGTACAAATAATTTTGTGTATACGGTTAAAAACAACTCTTTCTTGTGAAGGATTAAGAATTATATGTTAAACAAGAAGGAGTTTTTTGTGATAGTAAAAAAGAAACATCTTTTTTCAACCAATCACTTTGTTTTAGTAAGGCATACATTTCACTCAATAAGATTTATGATTTATAATATAAACATTAGATACTGAATGAAGATAGAAATCTTTGTTGTCCACATGATTCGTCTCTTTCTAAGTAGCAGAAGGTAATATATCACAATTTCATTGTGGTATCTAATCCTTATGGTATGTAATTGGAGAACATTTGTACTAGTAATACAAGGCAAAAAATGATATGATAACAGATAGAAAAAATGAATTGCAACTGTTAGATAGGATACCGTTTACATAGATTGAGATAGGATTTCATCAGGTTAAGGAGGATAATCATGAACTTTACACATCTACATGTCCATACGGAATATAGTTTGCTAGATGGATCAAATAAAATAAAAGAGTTAATAGCAAGAGTTAAAGAATTAGGGATGACAAGTGTGGCTATCACGGACCATGGTGTGATGTATGGAGTAATTGATTTTTACCGAGAGGCTAAGGCACAAGGTATTAAGCCTATACTAGGTTGTGAAGTATACGTTACATCGGGGTCTCGTTTTGATAAAGAGAATAACAGTAATGTTCGCTATAACCATCTTGTGTTATTAGCAGAGAATGATACGGGCTTCCACAATTTGATGAAGATTGTATCAAGAGGCTTTACGGAAGGATTTTACTATAAACCTAGAGTGGATTATGAAGTATTAGAACAGTATCATGAAGGTGTAATTGCGTTAAGTGCTTGTTTAGCTGGTATTGTTGCAAGTAATCTTAGAAAAGGATTTTATGAAGAAGCGAAGAAAGAAGCACTACGATTACAGGATATATTCGGAGAGAATAATTTCTTCTTAGAGATACAAGACCATGGGATACCAGAGCAAAAGACGGTTAATCAAGGTATGCTTCGTTTAAATCGTGAGACAGGTATTCCACTTGTTGCAACCAATGATATTCACTATACATTAGCCACTGATGAAGAACCACATGATATCCTTCTATGTATTCAAACACAGAAGAAAGTTGCCGATGAGAATCGTATGCGTTATGAAGGCGGACAATATTATGCGAAATCTCCTGAAGAGATGGAAGAGATATTCCCTTATGCGAAAGAAGCACTAGAAAATACGAATAAGATTGCAGACCGTTGTAATGTGGAGATTGTATTTGGAGAGTATAAGTTACCAATTTATGATGTTCCAGAGGGGTATTCTGCGTGGGAATATCTACAAAAGCTATGTAACGAAGGCTTAGAGATGCGTTATCAAAATCCTTCTGATGAGCTAAAAGAACGCTTAGCATATGAATTAGAAACCATTCGTAGTATGGGGTTCGTAGATTACTTCTTAATTGTATGGGACTTTATCAAATACGCAAGAGATAACGATATTATGGTTGGGCCAGGGCGTGGTTCGGCAGCGGGTAGTATCGTTTCTTATACCCTTGGTATCACCAATATTGATCCAATTAAATATAGCCTACTGTTTGAGCGTTTCTTAAATCCAGAGCGTTTAACAATGCCCGATATCGATATTGATTTTTGTTTTGAACGAAGACAAGAAGTTATCGATTACGTGGTGAATAAGTATGGTAAGGACCGAGTAGTACAGATTGTAACGTTTGGAACTATGGCAGCTAAGATGGTTATCCGTGATATAGGTAGAGCTTTGGATTTACCATATGCCTATGTGGATAGTGTTGCTAAGATGATTCCAACAGAGCTTGGAATTACTATTAAGAAGGCAATTGATATGAATCCGGAGTTAAAGACCTTATATAATTCGGATGAACAGGCCAAGTATCTTCTGGATATGTCGATGAAGCTAGAAGGGTTACCAAGACATACTTCCATGCATGCAGCAGGTGTTGTAATTAGTAAGGATTCAATAGATGAATATGTACCTCTTTCTAGAGCATCTGACGAAACGATTACAACCCAGTTTACCATGACAACATTAGAAGAACTTGGTCTATTAAAGATGGACTTTTTAGGACTCCGTACACTAACGGTTATCCAAAATGCGGTTCGACTAGCCAATCAAAAGTTATCCAAAGATAAGCAACTTAATATAGATGATATTGACTATGATGATAAAAATGTATTTGAACTAATAAGTTCAGGTAAGACAGAAGGTATCTTCCAGCTTGAAAGTGCAGGTATGAAGAGCTTCATGAAGGAACTAAAACCTCAGAATCTTGAAGATATTATAGCTGGAATTTCCTTATATCGACCAGGTCCAATGGACTTCATACCAAAGTATATCAGGGGTAAGAATCAACAAGATTCTATTGTATATGAGTGCCCACAGTTAGAACCAATTCTTGCACCGACCTATGGTTGTATTGTATATCAAGAGCAGGTTATGCAGATTGTACGTGATTTAGCCGGATATAGTTATGGACGAAGCGACTTAGTTCGCCGTGCCATGTCTAAGAAGAAAGCTTCTGTTATGGAAAAAGAGCGTCAAAACTTCGTGTACGGTAATGAAGCAGAAGGCGTTAAAGGTTGTGTAAATAACGGAATACCTGAGGCAGTGGCTAATCATATCTACGATGAGATGACAGACTTTGCAAAGTATGCATTTAATAAGTCCCATGCAGCGGCTTATGCAGTTGTTGCCTATCAAACAGCGTATCTAAAGCAATATTTCCCAGTAGAGTTTATGGCTGCGCTTATGACATCGGTAATGGATAACCCGTCAAAAGTTGCAGAATATATCTATAGTTGTAGGCACATGGGAATTCAAATTCTTCCTCCAGATATCAATGAAGGGGAAGGTAGTTTCTCTGTGTCTGGAACAGATATACGCTATGGTATGAGTGCTATTAAGGGGCTAGGTAGACCGGTTATAGATGCCATTGTAGCAGAGAGAAATGAAAATGGTAAGTTCCTTAATCTAAAGGACTTTGCGAAGCGTCTAACAGGAAAAGAGATTAACAAAAGAACCATTGAAAGCTTTATTAAATCAGGTGCTGTAGATAGCTTACCTGGTACGAGAAGACAGAAGATGATGATTTATGTTAAAGTATTAGATGATGTGAATCGTGAGAAGAAGGATTCTGTAACAGGACAATTTTCCTTATTTGATTTTATGGGCGAGGAAGAAAAAGTGGAAGAGATTCAGATGCCTGATGTGGGTGAATTTACTATGGATATGTTACTAGGGTTTGAGAAAGAAGTCCTTGGAATCTATGTAAGTGGACATCCGCTACAAGAGTTTGAATCCTTGTGGAAAAAGAATATTACAGCATATTCAACAGATTTTGCATTAGATGAAGAGACAAATACTGTAAAAGCAGAAGATGGTGAAACTGCAATAATTGGTGGAATGATAACTGCCAAGACGGTAAAAGCTACGAGAAACAACACAATGATGGCTTTTATTACGTTAGAAGATTTATTTGGTACGGTGGAAGTAATTATATTCCCAAGAGACTATGAGCGATATAAAGAATACCTTTTAGAAGATAATAAAGTATTTATAAGAGGTAGAATTACGGTAGAAGAAGATAAACCTGGTAAGTTAATTTGTGGAGAAATTATACCTTTTGATTCTTTACCAAAGGACGTATGGATTAAGTTTTCTACAAAAGAGGAGTTCTTACTAAGAGAGAAAGAATTATATGAGGTATTAAGTGATAGTGATGGGAAAGACCAGGTAATTATCTACTGTGAAGCTGAGAAAGTAAAGAAAATACTTCCTAGGAGTAAGACAATTCAAGCAGACCGTGAGTTAACACAGAAATTGAGGGAATTGTATGGGAATGACAATGTGAAAATAATAGAAAAGAGTATTGAAAAACGTGGTAAAATGGATTAAAATGTAGAGGATTATACGCTAAGTTTCCCAGCGCCATAATGAGCATGTTTATCTCATTTTGTGTGCATCCAGTTTTGGAAAGCTGAGTAACTGGACAGTTATTATAAATAAATATCTCATGGAGGTTTTAGTATGGCAAAAGAAATTAATACAATTGGTGTATTGACAAGTGGTGGGGATGCTCCTGGTATGAACGCCGCAATCAGAGCAGTTGTTAGAACAGCACTTGCAGCAGGAAAGAAAGTTAAAGGTATTAGAAGAGGTTACAGTGGTCTGTTAGAAGAAGATATCTTTGATATGGATGCAAAAAGTGTTGCTGATATTATTCAAAGAGGTGGTACAATTCTTTACACAGCTCGTTGTGCTGAATTCAGAACAGAAGAAGGACAAAGAAAAGGCGCTGAAATCTGTAGAAAACATGGCATTGATGGTATTGTAGTTATTGGTGGAGATGGCTCATTCCAAGGTGCTAGAAAACTTGCTAACTTAGGTATTAACACAATCGGTCTTCCTGGAACAATTGACTTAGATATTGCTTGTACAGACTATACAATTGGTTTCGATACAGCTGTTAATACAGCTATGGAAGCAATTGATAAAGTAAGAGATACTTCAACTTCACATGAAAGATGTAGTATCATTGAAGTAATGGGAAGACATGCTGGTTATATCGCTTTATGGTGTGGTATTGCTAATGGTGCAGAAGATATCCTTATTACTGAAAGATACGATCATAATGAAAATAGAATTATCAACAATATCATTGAAAAAAGAAAAGTTGGTAAAAAGCATCATATTATTGTTAATGCTGAAGGTATCGGTGATTCTTATGAAATGGCTAAGAGAATCGAAGCAGCTACAGGTATGGAAACAAGAGCAACAATTATTGGACATATCCAAAGAGGTGGAAGCCCAACATGTAAAGATAGAGTATATGCGTCAGCTATGGGTGCAAAAGCGGTTGACTTACTATGTGCAGGGGCTACAAACCGTGTAGTAGGTTATAGAGCTGGTGAATTCGTAGATTATGATATCGAAGAAGCACTTAATATGACAAAGGATATCGATCAATATTTATATGATATATCAAAAAAATTATCTAGATAATTTATAATACAAAAGCTGTCACATGAAAGAGTTATTCCTAATGTGACAGCTTTTTAGTTAATTACTAATTGGGAGGAAATGTATGAGTTCAAAGGCTAGGAAATTCATATCATACTATAAACCGTATAAAGGCTTATTCTTTGCAGATATGTTCTTTGCATTAATGGCAGCAGCAATCACGCTAGTATATCCTATGATTGTTAGGTATATAACAAATACGGTTTTAGTTCAGTATGAAATAAATGAAGCATTACAAATAATTATCAAATTAACATTGGTTATGATTGGATTAATTGCTATTGAGTTTGTTTGCAAATTCTTTATTAATTATCAAGGTCATGTGATGGGTGCAAAGATGGAATATGATATGAGAAATGAAATATTTGCACATTATCAGAAACTATCTTTTAACTTTTATGACAATCAAAAAATTGGACAGTTAATGTCAAGGGTTACCAATGATTTATTCGATCTTACGGAATTATGCCATCATGGACCAGAAGATATCGTAATTTCATTTATCAAATTTGGTGGAGCATTTATTATTCTCTTGTTTATCAATGTACCACTGACATTGATCGTGTTTTCTATCATACCGATTATGTTCATCTTTGCATATAAAATGAAATCAAAGATGCATCTGGGGTTCAAAAAGAATCGAGAACGTGTTGCTGAAATTAACGCACAAATCGAAGATAATCTTTCTGGAATACGTGTTGTGAAATCTTTTGCGAATGAAGATGTGGAATTAGAGAAATTCCATGAGAGCAATGCAAACTTTGTTGAAGCAAAGAGAAACAGTTATTTTATTATGTCAGTATTCCATTCTGGATTAGGGGCATTTACAACGTTAATCAATGTAGCAGTTATTATTGGTGGTGGAATATTTATCGTTAAAGATATTATTCAATTATCAGATTTATTGACTTATTTACTCTACATTAATAACTTAGTTGATCCTGTAAAACAATTAATTAACTTCACAGAACAATTTCAAAATGGAATGACCGGTTTTGATCGTTTCGTGGAAATCTTAGAGATTGAGCCCGATATCGTGGATAGCAAAGATGCTATTTCTCTTACGGATGTTAAGGGTGAGATTGAGTTCAAAGATGTTTCTTACCAATATAACGACACCACCTCTGAAGTATTTCGAAATATAAATGTTCATGTTCAACCAGGAGAATATGTGGCTTTAGTTGGTCCATCAGGCGCAGGAAAAACGACAATGTGTAGTTTGATACCACGTTTTTATGAAGTAACGCAGGGAAACATCTATCTTGATGGAAAAGATATTAGAGACATATCATTATACTCCTTACGTAAAAATATCGGTATTGTGCAACAAGATGTATATCTATTCGCTGGCACAGTTATGGATAATATTCGATATGGTAAATTGGAAGCTTCTGATGAAGAAATTATTGAAGCAGCAAAGAATGCCAATGCCCATGAATTCATAATGGAACTACCTGATGGATATAATACATACATTGGACAGCGTGGAGTTAAGCTTTCAGGTGGTCAAAAACAACGTTTGAGCATAGCTAGAGTATTTTTGAAAAATCCACCGATTTTAATCTTTGATGAGGCAACTTCTGCTCTTGATAATGAGTCTGAAAAAGTTGTACAGGAATCATTAGAAAAGTTAGCTAAGAATAGAACTACATTCGTTATTGCTCATAGACTATCGACAATTCGTAACGCAGAGAATATAATTGTATTAACAGAAGATGGAATTAGCGAAAAAGGGACACATGAGGAGTTACTAGAGCTAAATGGAGTCTATGCCGATCTATATAAGATGACTTCTCGGAAGTAAGTAACGAGTATATAACGAAAGGGGAGAGTATATGGTGGCAAGGAGTATGGAGCCTCTTGATCTAGAGGGGCTCATGCGTACATACGGTAATGATGTTCTTAGAACAGCATATCTATATGTGAAAGATATACACTTTGCGGAGGATATCTTTCAAGAGGTTTTTCTCAAAGTAAATAACCGATATGAAGGTTTCCGCGGGGACTGTGCCATTAGGACATGGCTTTTGCAGATAACAATTAACACTTGTAAAGATTATTTAAAAAGTGCGTGGAACCAGAGGGTGGAAACTACAGATGAGTTTGGAACGCAACAAGTATTAGAAGAAGGATATGAGAAAATTGAGAACAAGGAAGATAACCAAGTGGTAAAGGATGCAGTAATGGAGCTACCAGCCAAGTATAAAGAGGTTGTCTTATGTGTATATTACCAAGAAATGAGTATTGAAGAGGCAGCATATGTACTTAAAATTGCTTCAGGTACAGTTAAGAGTCGTTTAAACCGAGCTAGGCAAAAGATAAAGAATTCATTAGAAAGGAGGGTGTCATATGAAGAAACAAGAAGAGAATAAGCAAGAAGATATCAGGGATTTATTAGATGAATTATATGACATCGATAATCTAAAGAATGATTTAGATGAAGTACTTAACCTAGAGAGGATTACTGTATCAGAGTCTTTAATTCAAGCAACATTAGCAAAGGCTAGTCAACCAAAAGAAGATAATATAATTCCATATGCACAAAAAGTCACAGGTAAGAGGAGAAGTATCCCATTTCGTTATGGTATGATTGCTGCTTGTGCTTGTATTTTAGTTGTTGCTGGTATTCAGTTGGTAACAAAGGTACCTTTAGAAATGGGCAGTTCCAAGAATGATTCGAACTATGAGGCTACTGCTGAAAGTAGTACAGAATCAGATGGTATGGTGTACGATGAAACAGAAGATACTAGTGAAGATAAAACTAGTTTGGATGTGTCTGATGCGAGTGAATCTACTGTGATAGTACCATCAGTTTTTAATGTGGAAGCAGACAGTAATTACTATTCTATTAAAGTTGGAGAAATTAAAGAAATTGCTATATATGATGAAAATGGTGTAGTTATTCATAGTGATACTGATTCTTCCTATATCGAGAGCATCTATAACGCATTTGCTAATATAGATAGTGACGAATTTGAAGAAGTACAAAATCAAGAACATAAGGGACAGTATGTAAGAGAATATGCTATAATAGCTGACGAAGGTTTGGCATGGACTGAATTACATCTTTGGATTGGAAGTACTGATCAGGAAACTTATGTAGTAACGAGAGAACTGAAAACATCAGACGGAGAAACTATAACACACCAAATAACAGATGTAAGCGCAGAGGTTATCATGAATATTATTGATACAGCGCCTTAAGATCCGTGTATATAGCATAATAAACAATAGAGAAGTAAGTCTTACGACAGAAGACGTAAATTGGAGGATACAATGGCAAAGTTATACTATCGTTATGGAGCAATGGGAAGTTCAAAAACTGCCAATGCTTTGATGGTTGATTACAATTATTTTGAAAGAGGTAAAAAAGCATATCTTGTAAAACCTCAAATCGATAATCGTGATGGAGAAGTGATTATTCGTTCACGTATGGGCTTAGAGAAAAAATGTGGCTTATTAGAGAGTCTAGTAGTAATGAGCGATGAGGAAATCAAACAATATGATTGTATCATCGTCGATGAGGCCCAATTTGCAACAAAGGAGCAAGTGGAATTCCTTGTGCATATTGTTGATGATCTTGAGATTCCTGTAATATGTTACGGATTACGTGCAGATTTCCGCAATGAACCTTTTGAAGGCAGCCTTTGGTTAATGGCTTGGGCAGACCGTATTGAAGAAATTAAGACGGTTTGCTGGTGTGGTAAAGGTGCAACATGTAATGCAAGAATTGGAGAAGATGGAAAGATTGTTCGTTCAGGAGATCAAGTAGTGCTTGGTGGAAATGATAAATACATTGCTTTATGTCGTAAGCATTACCGTGAAGGTAACTTAGGAAATGATATAAAAAAATAATATAGGAAATTCTTTATGAAAGTGTATAATTTCCTCCATTTAACAAATAATATCAATATCACTAGATAAATTGATGATGATAATGATATTACGTTAAATGGAGGAAATTTTTATGAAAGCAACAGGTATTGTAAGAAGAATAGATGATTTGGGAAGAGTTGTAGTCCCAAAAGAAATAAGACGTACGCTCAGAATTCGCGAGGGAGATCCTCTTGAGATATTTACAGATCGTGAAGGAGAGATTATACTTAAAAAGTATTCTCCAATTGGAGAACTTAGTCAATTCGCGAAGCAATACGGAGATGCACTTTCGCAAACAACTGGGCATGTTGTTTTTATAACAGATCGAGACCAATTCGTATCGGTATCCGGAACTACCAAAAAAGATATGGTTGGAAAGCAGATTAGTAAAGAACTTGAAGATGCAGTGAATGAAAGAGAGAGTATATCAGCCGTATCAACAGATAAATCCTTCATTAAAGTTGGAAGCGATGAAGATAGTGAATTTACATCAGAAGTTATTAGCCCTATTATCTGTGAAGGTGATGCAATAGGAGCTGTTATTATACTTACAAAAGATGCAAAAACTAAATTAAATGAGGTAGAGATTAAACTTGCAGCTACTGCTTCTAATTTCTTGGGAAGACAGATGGAGCAGTAAGTAACCTATGGGCAAAGGGACGTGATTTTTAGGATATTTTTGCAAAATTAGTTAGTCGAGTATGTTAGTTAAAGGAAATGCATTCACACACCAGCAAAAAGAACAACTTTCTTTCGCTGTATGTCATGTTACGAACATTTCATGTTCGCATATGTCATACAGCTCAATAAACTTGTTTTTTTGATGTTGCATTTCATTGCATTTCCTTTAACTAACATAGCGAGATATTAGTAGTTTATTTTGCAAAAATCTCCTAAAAATCACGGTTTCTTGGCATAGTGAAGATGCTTAAGGACTTAATTTGTTATCTGAAACGGTGAATGTAGCTAGTGGTCCCGAAAGCTTAGTAATTAGTAATTAATTATGAAAACGAATACAAAGAATACAAAAGGAGGAGAACAAGATGGAGAATTTGGAACATGATATGGTAGTAGAGTCATCAAGTAATGATAAGATTGACTGTAATAAGAATTCGTACACCTTTGAAGAATTTATGGACATTATTCGTGTTTTACGAAGTGAACAGGGGTGTCCTTGGGATAGGGAACAGACCCATGAGAGTCTAAGAGATTGTATGTTAGAAGAAAGTTATGAAGCTGTTGATGCAATTAATAAGAATGATGTAGAAAACTTAAAAGAAGAACTTGGAGATGTGTTATTACAGGTGGCTTTACATAGTGTCATAGCTGAGGAAACCAAGGAGTTTACGATAGATCAGGTGACAACTGACATAAGTAAGAAGATGATACATCGACATCCTCATGTCTTTTTAGATGCCAATGTTGAGAATTCTAGAGAAGTGCTTAAGAATTGGGAAGCGATAAAGCAAGAGGAAAAGAAAGAAGAGACGATTTCAGATGGTATGTTACGTGTTGCACAGGCGTTACCAGCCTTAATACGGGCAACCAAAATACAGAAAAAAGCAGCTAAAGTTGGAGTAGAGGCAGCTAATATACAAGTTGTTATTGATCTACTAAAGTCGTCAATAGAAGAGATGGAGAAACAAGTAGAGAGGAACAATAATTATCATATGGAAGAGGAATTGGGAAGGATACTCTTTTTGATTACTGATTTATCGAGAAAATTAGGAATAAATGCTGAAAATTCCTTGACAAATGCTACAGATAAGTTTATAAATAGATTTATAGGTGTTGAACGGCTCGCTGAAGGAGAAGGCAAGCATCTTAAGGACATGTCCATAGATGAGCAGACTGCTCTATGGGGACGAGTTATTTAAATTTTAGTAATTACAATATTCAGAGGAGGAGTTTATCCATGAACAAAACAGAATTAGTTGCAGCAATTGCTGAAAAAACAGAATTATCAAAGAAAGATTCCGAAAAAGCATTAAAAGCGTTTATCGATGTAGTTACAGAAGAATTAGCTAAAGGTGAAAAAATCCAATTAGTAGGTTTCGGTACTTTCGAAGTTTCTGAAAGAGCAGCTAGAGAAGGAAGAAATCCACAAACTGGAGAAACTATGAAGATAGAAGCATCTAAATCTCCTAAATTCAAAGCTGGTAAAGCTTTAAAAGATGTTATCAACGCTTAATTGAGTGTGAATAATTAATAGTAAAGTTGCTCCATAGGGAGCAACTTTTTTTAAATTAAGTATAATTATAGGAAGGTTGTTAGGGAATATGAGATTAGACAAATTTCTTAAAGTATCACGTATCATTAAGAGAAGAACAGTAGCTAATGAAGCTTGTGATGCAGGAAGAGTAATGATAAATGGCAAGGTTGCTAAGGCATCTGCTAATGTAAAAGAAGGCGATATATTAGAAATCGCATTCGGTAACAAAGAAGTAAAAGTTGAGATACTTGATGTTCAAGAGACAGTACGTAAAGATGATGCGAAAGAATTGTTTCGATATCTATAGAACCTATGTGCATCATTTTAAGGACCTCCTAATATACTTATGATAGATGTATATTTAGGAGGTTGTTTTATGGAGGAGAAACAATTACCAAAGGGTAATCATAAGATAACATTATCAAGTCGAAAAAGTGCTATAATCACTGGCGTGAATGATGTTTTATCATTTGATGCGAATGAAGTGTTGTTAGAGACGGAACAAGGTATTTTAATGATTCGTGGTGACGAGTTACATGTTAATAGGCTTACTTTAGAAAAAGGAGAAGTTGATATTGATGGAAGAGTAGATAGCTTAACTTACTCAGATGGTGCTTATTCTAAAGGAGGAGAATCATTCTTTGGAAGACTATTTAAATAGGAGGGTAGGATGAGTATATGACAGAGATCATTAATTTAGAGGTCCAATTCTTTCTAACATCAATCCTGTATGGAATCCTGTTACTGGTTGTATATGACTGTATTCGTATCCTACGAAGAATTGTTCCACATAACGCATTCTTTGTCGCACTTCAGGATATACTTTTTTGGGTGACAGCAAGTATTGTAATATTTCTCATGATTTATGAACGTAATAATGGTACTATTCGTGGGTTTGCAATACTAGGTATGTTATTAGGGATGATTATATACAATCAACTGCTTAGCAAGTTTATTGTTAAGGGAATTACCAAATTAATTCAGATGATTATAAACGGAACTAAAAAAGTAATGTCTATATTACTTAAACCATTTGCATTTATAATTAAGAAATTAAGGAAGTTCTTCGGGTTCAATTCCAGAATTGGAAGTAAATTTAAAAAAGTTGGAAAGAGTTCAGCAAAACAATTGAAAAATGTTGCCAAAACAGTTAAAATATCAGTATCAAAAAAATGAAAAACTGGAGTAACTAAAATCAAGGCAGAAGGGAGAACGCTATGATTATTGGACGTAAGACGAAAAAAAGGACAGGTTTATTTACTACAATGTGCTTAGTAGTTATGATTTGCAGTATAATTGTTTATCAGAAAGACAAACTGAATAAAAGGAGAGAAGCCTATCAAGAACAAGACCAAGCATTACAAGAGCAAATTGATACTGAAACGGAACGTGCAGAAGAGATCGAGGAAAGACGTGCTTACGTTCAGACTAAGAAATACATAGAAGATGTTGCTAGAGATAAGCTAGGCCTTGTTTATGAAGACGAAATTATATTCGATCCAGGAAATTAATCATCGAGAATAGATAATATTCTAAATTGAACAAATAAATAAAAAAATTCAAAAAAGTAGTTGACATTTATTATTTCTTTCAGTATAATAAATCTTGTCAGTGCGGCGGAGTAGCTCAGTTGGCTAGAGCATGCGGTTCATACCCGCAGTGTCGGCGGTTCAAATCCGTTCTCCGCTATCTTAATAAGGGCTTCAGATGATTCGATAAGAGTTGTCTGAAGCTCTTTTTGCATACTTAGGGTTGAGTAAAAGACGTTATCTTAAGCAGTTATTAATATCCTAATTAGTATGAGGTCCCTACATTCGAGCGAAATGCCGAGTGAGAGAGTATAATGTCATAAACTTTTTCGTAAAGCACTCTTTTATTTGACAAACATTTCATACAATTACTTCTATAATTTCGATTTGACAGCCAAAATAAGGAAAAGGAAGTGTAATGTATGAAAGGAATTACCAAAAGAGGCATTGCGATTACTCTTATAGGACTAATGGTATCACGAGCACAGTTTCTATCCATGAACCCTATTGCAGTTGCATACTTTGCCGCAGCATATGTAGAGAAGACAATGAGACCCTATTTACTAATTGGAGTAATAGCTGGTTCTGCCATGGTCTTACCAACGGTAGAAGCCATAAAATATACATTTGTGATAATATTAATAGCCATTATAGGAAACTTGATTGAAAATCGGAATAAGAACAAACCAATTCCCTTACCTATCTTTTCGTTCATAGCTGCGATAGTAACAGCTGGAATATCGGTTACTAAATATTTGCTAAGTTATGATGCGAGAGAGCAATTACTTTACATTGCATTTGAGGCAGTACTAATTATATGTATAACATTAGTATTTAGTCGCCCAATCAAATTCATACTATATGGAGAGAGGGGACAAGCAATGGATAATGAACAATTAATTAGTATGGCATTGCTTGCAGGATTGATGATCTATGGGATACCGGATATTGGAGGAATTGAATTCTCACTATCCAAGACTACGATATTCTTCCTAATCCTACTTATGGGATATAAGTATGGAGCAGGAGCGGGAGCAATAAGTGGAACAATTTGCGGGATTGTTATGGGATTACAAGAATATCTAAATATAACAGGAATGACAATAAAAGAAGATTTCTTGCCTATTGTTGCAGTAATGTCTTGCCTTGGAATATTAGTAGGAATGTTTCGTGAGGTGGGGCGTCTTGCTACAGCAATTGCATATTGTGTAGGGATAATAGGTACAAGTTATCTGTATGAAGAATTTCTTTTAACAACAACGCAGGTAGGAGCAATTGTATCAAGTGTGATTTTGTTCTTGTTCTTACCAGCTACCCTGATGAGACGTATCCAGGGACGGATGGAACGAAGAAGTGAGATGCAGTTTATTGAACAGAACATACAGAATATGACGAGGCAGAAACTACATGGATTTGCAGAATCTTTTCAGAAGTTATCCAATACATTTCAAACGTTATCAGAAACAAGGACATCACTAAGTAGACAAGAGGTTGATGCGATATTCGATGATTTATCAGATCGCTTATGCAAAGATTGTAGTAATTGTAATGCGTGTTGGAAAAGTGATTTTTATGATACATATAAAGCAACATTCAGTATATTGAATTCTGTTGAACAAAACGGATATATATGTGAAGCAGATGTACCAGTAGCATTTGCAAAAAGATGCATCAATCTAGGGGAATTCTTGACAGAGGCAAATCGTAGCTTAGAGATTGCCAAAATTAATCTTAACTGGACGAATCGAATGGCAGAGAGTAGAGAGGCAATAGCAGGTCAATTAGGAGAAGTTGCGAAGATTATTGATGACTTCTCAAAAGACCTTTCAGATACAATAGCAGTAAATGGGGAGGAAGAGCAGCAGATTAGTAATCAGCTGAAACTTAATCATATCCATGTAAAGCAGATATCTATAATGGAGAGGAGGAATAAGGGACAGGATATCTATGTGATAGCAAAAACTTCAAAGGGACGATGTATCACAACAAAGGAAATGGCAACAATTATAGGTAATGCTATTGGTAAGAAGGTGAGGCCTAATGAGGCGAGTAAAAACATTCTTACAAAGGACTATGAAACCTATATATTTGTGGAGGATACAGTCTTTAAGACTTTGGAAGGTGTGTCTAGAGTTCCACGGGCAGGTGAGAGTGTATCGGGGGATAATTTCTCTATCATGAATCTTGGTACGGGGGAGATGATTATGACTTTATCTGATGGTATGGGGAGTGGAAAGCTTGCTTGTGAGGAAAGTGAGTCAGTTGTTGAATTGCTTGAACAGTTAATTGATGCTGGATTCAAAGAAGAATCGGCAATCAAGTTAATTAATTCTATCTTAGTGAGTCGTTCGGAAAGCCAGATGTTCTCTACGGTAGATATGAGTATATTGAATTTATATACGGGAATCTGTGACTTTATTAAGATAGGAGCATCAACAACATTTATTAAACGTGATAATTGGGTGGAAAGTATCTCTTCAACTACCTTGCCAGTTGGTATATTTAATAATGTGGATTTTGATGGTGTTTCGAAGAAGTTATATGATGGAGATTTCATTGTAATGGTTACAGATGGCGTTCTAGACTGTATCGATGGAGATAATAAGGAGAAAGAAGTAGAACAGATTATTATGAGCATTAAAAGTAGGAATCCACAAGAGTTGGCAGATCAGATTCTAGCAAAAGCAATGGCGTATAGTGATAATGAAGCGATAGATGATATGACTGTACTAGTAGCAGGTGTTTGGAAAAAATATTAGGGCGTGAGACTTGCTATTTTTGAAATTAAAGCTTAGAATACTGATAGCTAAAACATTTGGAGGACGAAACCATGCTTAATAAGGTAAAACAATATATGGAGTCGAATCGAATGCTAAGTAAAAAGAAAAAGGTAGTGCTAGGAGTATCAGGAGGGGCTGACTCAGTCTGCCTTTTCTTTGTATTACTAGCACTTCGAGATATCTATCAGCTAGAACTGCATGTTGTTCATGTTAATCATATGATTCGTGGTGAGGAGGCAGATGCTGATCAGAGATATGTAGAAAAAATCTGCATGGAAAATAATATTCCCTTTCATTGTGTGAAGGAAGATGTGAAGCGATTAGCAAAAGAACAACATCTTTCAGAAGAAGAGGCAGGAAGGGATATTAGATACCTGGCATTCGAACGGGTGAGGGAGGAATATAATTGCGATGTCATTGCGGTTGCACATAATAGTAATGATTGCGCGGAAACAATGTTATTCCAACTAGTGAGAGGAAGCGGACTTACAGGTTTGACAGGTATTCCTGCTATACGTGATCGTATTATACGTCCATTACTTTGTGTGACAAGAACGGAGATTGAACAATATCTTGATGAACGAGGTATTCCTTATCAAACAGATGCCACAAATCTAGAAACGGATTATACAAGGAATAAGATTCGCCTACATGTACTGCCATATATAGAGGAGAATATTAATAGTAATGCCATACCTCATATAGTAAAATCAGCACAGATGCTTAAGGAAGTAGAAGAATTTGTAGAAAAACAGACAAATATTTGTTATAATAAGTTCATTCATTTTGATAATGGGAAATATTACTTTAATAGAGAAGGATTTCTAAAAGAGGATATTGTGATACAAAAGACGGTCGTAAGAAAAATCCTTCGAAATCTTAGTGGGCAGTTAAAAGATATAGAGAGTATTCATATTGAGGATATTTGTACTTTAGCCAAAAAGGGTGTCGGTAAAAAAATAGATTTACCATACAGTATTGTAGCATACAATGATTATAAGAATCTAATACTAACCAATAGTGCGGTAATTAATTTCGGTAATGATTTGGAAAAAAGGGAAGAACTTTACCTTTTGGTTGAGGAATCAACTCAGAATTCTTTAGATTTTTTCAATAAACAATGTGATGTGATTGAATTGCCTAGTGGTGAGAAACTAGGATATCTAATTTACCCCCTAAATGAGTATGAGAGAGCTGATATACTGGATAAAAAAAATAACTTTTGGTATACTAATCAGAATGCTGTTCCTGATTTTGCTATACAGGTATGTCAGAATACGGATTTCTATAAAGAATATAAAAAAAGTATGATAAATATTCGAAATGGGTATACGAAATGCTTTGATTATGATAAAATAAAAAATGCTGTTCAATTACGTACCAGACGAGAAGGCGATTACATGCAAATTGGTGCTAATGGTGGAACGAAAAAGATTAAATCCATATTTATTGATAAGAAGATTCCACTAAAAGACCGTAACCGAATCCCGTTGTTAGCAGATGGTAGTCACATTATGTGGATACTGGGATCACGTATTAGTGAAGCATATAAGATAAATGAAAGCACCAAAACAATACTTATTGTTTATTTATTTGGAGGAAAATGAAATGGAAGACAAGATAAGAGTATTACTTAGTGAAGAAGAAGTTGATAAAAAAATCCGTGAACTAGGTGATCAAATCAGCAAGGATTACGCAGGAAAGAGCATTCATTTAATCTGTGTATTAAAAGGTGGTGTATTCATCACATGTGAACTTGCCAAGAGAATTACTGTTCCAGTAACGATGGACTTCATGTCAGTATCTAGTTATGGAGATGGAACAGAAAGTTCAGGTAGAGTTAAGATTGTTAAGGATCTTGATGACACGATTGAAGGAAAAGAAGTTTTAATCGTTGAAGACATCATTGACTCTGGAAGAACATTAAGCTATCTTATTGAATTATTAGCTTCCAGAAAGCCAAATAGCATTCGTCTATGCACACTTTTAGATAAACCAGAAAGAAGAGTAACAGATGTAAAAGTAGATTATGTTGGATTTAACATTCCAGACGAATTTGTAATTGGTTACGGCTTAGATTATGCTCAAAAATATCGTAATCTTCCATTCATTGGAGTGGTTGAAAGCGATTAATAAAAAGGGAGTAAGGACGGTAGCCAATCGTGCTTTGATTGGTACTATCGACCTAAATAGAAGGGAGGTTTTGCTTTGAAAAAGCAGATGAAAGGACTTGGTTTCTATGCCATTATTCTAGCTATCATCGTTATGGCGATGTTATTGTCAGATAGTTTGAATAAAGTAAGTACCGATTCATATAGTCTGTCACAATTTGCCGCAGACTTAAAAGAGAAGACAATTAAAACAATCGATGTGTACATGAACGAAGAGGTACCTACTGGTCAGGTTAAGGTAACTTTTGTGGATAATAATACGTCAGGTGCAAGTTTTTATGTAGCCGATACTAGCAAGGTTGAAGATCTTGCGCTTGAATATGGTTACGATGCAGCTGTGCATGATGTAGATCGACCAGGTTTGATTATGCAGCTATTACCTTATATCTTAGGGTTTATTGTAATTATTGTACTATTCTCCTTTATGACGAGTCAGGTTTCTAGTGGTGGCGGAAATTCCAAAGTGATGAACTTTGGTAAGAGTAGGGCTAAGATGACTACAGATGAGAATAAGAAGACAACATTCAAGAATGTAGCAGGCCTTGACGAAGAAAAAGAAGAACTTCGAGAAATCGTAGATTTCTTGAAAGAGCCAACAAAATACATGAAAGTTGGTGCTAGAATTCCAAAAGGCGTTCTATTAGTAGGCCCTCCGGGAACTGGTAAAACATTGTTAGCAAAAGCAGTTGCGGGAGAAGCTGGCGTTCCATTCTTTAGTATCTCTGGTTCTGATTTCGTTGAAATGTTTGTTGGTGTTGGTGCTTCTCGTGTAAGAGACTTATTCGAAGAAGCAAAGAAGAATTCACCATGTATCGTATTCATTGATGAAATTGATGCTGTTGCGAGACGTCGTGGTACTGGTCTTGGCGGTGGTCATGATGAAAGAGAACAAACACTTAACCAAATGTTAGTTGAGATGGACGGCTTTGGTGCTAACGAAGGAATTATCGTTATGGCAGCAACAAACCGTGTAGATATTCTTGATCCAGCAATCTTACGTCCAGGTCGTTTTGACCGTAAAGTTACAGTTGGTCGTCCTGATGTAAAAGGTAGAGAAGAAATTCTAGGTGTGCATGCCAAAGGCAAACCACTTGGAGAAGATGTTGATTTAAAACAAGTTGCTCAAACAACAGCAGGATTTACTGGTGCTGATCTTGAGAATTTATTAAATGAAGCAGCAATTAGCGCTGCCAAAGAAAATCGCGGATTTGTTATGCAAGAAGATATTAATCGTTCCTTTATCAAAGTTGGTATCGGTACAGAGAAGAAGAGTCGTGTAATCTCAGAGAAAGAGAAGAAGATTACCGCTTATCACGAAGCAGGTCATGCGATACTATTCCATATGCTTCCAGATGTAGGCCCAGTATATACAGTGTCTATCATTCCTACTGGCAATGGTGCAGCAGGTTTTACAATGCCTCTTCCTGAGAAAGATGAGATGTTTAATACAAAGGGCAAGATGACACAAGATATCATAGTAAGTCTTGGTGGTCGTATTGCAGAAGAGATGATCTTCGATGATATTACAACAGGAGCTTCTCAGGATATTAAAGTAGCGACTAAGACAGCGAGAGCAATGGTAACTCGCTATGGATTCTCTGAATCACTAGGACTTGTTAACTACGACAACGATGATGATGAAGTATTCATCGGAAGAGATCTTGCACATACAAGAAGCTTTAGTGAAGAAATTGCTCGTTCTATCGATGAAGAAGTTAAGCGAATCATTGAAGATTGTTATGATAAAGCGAAGAAGATTCTTACAGATAACATTCAAGTTCTTCATGATTGTGCACAATTACTTCTTGAAAAAGAACGTATTAATAGAGCTGAGTTCGAAGCTTTATTTGGAGCTGAAGTTGAAGCAACAAATAGCCTAGAAACGAAAGCAGTTGAAATCGAAGATTCTACAGAAATTTAGTAATATATAGACATATAAAGAAAACAGCCTGTAAACGTTTGAGGATATTATAGGCTGTTTTCTTATGTGTTATAATCAATTATATGGTAGTTGGAATTATATGGATATTATATGAGTTAAGTCAAAGTTTGTAGGTTGTTTCGGAGAAGTAAATATCAAGTGAAATATGGTTATAAATAGGAATAATCAAAAGATTGGAGTCTGATAAGAAAATAATGGCAGTTACGTACAGTAATTATTTGGGGAAAGTGAATTTTGCTTGTCACAATTGACAAAAAAAGTTTTATAATTGAAAAATGTTTATGCACACTTATATTGTACTCCATGCTATACTAATACACGTAAACCCCAATACATTATATAGTTTTTGCTACACCCCATAAGTAACAAAAATACCTTCTCCAAAAGAGGACAGCAGATCGGATGGCTGTCCTCTTTTATTATGTTCAAATTGCTTTGTGCAGGTTTAGAAATAGTGATGAGAATGGGAAACAATGGGAAAAATTAATAAAAATCGATGGTTGTATAATGAAAATGTGTATATTAGAATAAAATAGATATAGATAATGAGAATGAGGAAGTTTAAATTTGATTATTACATAATTGATTCATTACTTAATATAGATACTAAGTACAAGAGTGACAGCACTAATACAAGAAAAGAGAGGCTTTAACATATGAATTTCAATATGAACTTCAATCAGTTAACAAAATATGAAAAGCTAAATACTTACATGGAAAATGTAGCACCAGTTTTGAATCTTGATGCTTTATTCTGTGATGGGACAAAACAATACCGTATTCCAGATGAACCAATGCCAAATGAAGAAGTGAAAATTCGTTTCCGTACAGCAAGGGAGAATGTGGATCAAGTATTTCTAATCACTACTTACAGCAGGCATGAGATGAAAAAGGCTGACCATGATAAATTGTTCGATTATTATGAGGGTACCATCCAATTAGAAGAAGAAAAAGTAGAGTACTATTTCGAAATTAGAAGTGGTAATTACACATGTTATTATAACCGTAAGGGAGTTATGAATGAAGTACAGAATAACTATAATTTTGTACTTATGCCAGGCTTCAAGACACCAAACTGGGCTAAAGGAGCAGTATTTTATCAAATCTTTGTTGATCGTTTCTGTAATGGAGATACTAGCAATGATGTTTTAGACCGAGAGTATAATTATATCGGAGAAGGAACAAGTGAGGTTAATGATTGGAACAAGTATCCGTTAGCCATGGGAGTAAGAGAGTTCTATGGTGGAGATTTACGAGGAGTAATGAAGAAATTAGATTATCTTCAGAGTCTTGGCATAGATGCCATATACTTAAACCCCATCTTTGTATCACCTTCCAATCATAAATACGATATACAAGATTATGATTATGTTGATCCTCATTTTGGTGTAATTGTCAAAGATGAGGGAGAATTATTACAACCAGGAGATACGAATAATCAGCATGCAACACGGTATATTACAAGAGTTACGGCTAAGGAGAATCTAGAAGCAAGCAACGCACTGTTTATTGAACTAGTAGAGGAGATTCACAAGAGGGGCATGAAGATTATTCTTGATGGTGTTTTTAATCATTGTGGATCCTTTAATAAATGGCTAGATAGGGAATGTCTCTATAAAGAAGAAGCAGGATATGAAAAAGGGGCTTACATCGATGAGAATAGTCCATACCATACCTTCTTTAAATTCCGCGATGGTACCTGGCCATACAATAATCGTTATGATGGTTGGTGGGGACATGATACACTGCCAAAGCTAAATTATGAGGAGTCACCGAAGTTATATCAATATATTATGGATATAGCAAAGAAGTGGGTATCACCGCCTTTTAATATTGATGGTTGGCGTCTTGATGTTGCAGCTGACTTAGGGCATTCTAATGAATATAACCATAAGTTTTGGAAGGATTTTAGAAAAACAGTAAAAGAAGCAAATCCTAATGCTATCATATTAGCAGAGCATTATGGAGACCCTAGTTCATGGTTACAAGGCGATGAATGGGATACGGTAATGAATTATGATGCATTTATGGAGCCATTAACATGGTTCTTAACAGGAATAGAGAAACATAGTGATGAATCTAGAGAAGACCTCTATGGGCAATATGAAGCTTTCTATGGATCTATGAGCCATCATATGACAAGATTTAGTACGCAGTCTTTATTCGTAGCCATGAATGAGTTATCCAACCATGATCACTCCCGTTTCCTAACCCGTACCAATAGACGGGTAGGACGTACAGCAACGAGTGGACCTGAGGCTGCAAATTACGGAATTAATAAAGCTGTTATGCGAGAAGCGGTATTAGTTCAGATGACTTGGCCAGGGGCTCCTACTATTTATTATGGAGACGAGGCAGGTGTATGTGGATGGACGGATCCTGATAATCGTAGAACGTACCCATGGGGGAATGAGGATACAGAGTTAATCTCATTGCATAAGGAACTTATTCGAATACACAAAAACTATGATGCCCTAAAAACTGGTTCTATGATATTCCTATGTGGTGGAAATCACTATTTTTGTTTTGGTCGTTTTGATAATACCGATAAACTAGTAATTATCGTGAATAACTCGCAAGAAGAAAAGACCATTGATGTACCTGTTTGGCAGTTAGGTATATTAGATACGGATCGATTGGTAAGTTTGATTCAGACAAACCGTGAAGGACATAATCTAGAAGCAAAAATGTATCCTGTCCAAGAAGGAAATGCTAAAGTAGTCATGCCACCAGAATCTTCAACTATCATAAAGACAATTGACACTTTTTAGTCAGTTGTCTCTCAATGTGATAGAGGATTACTTTTTAGCACGTTAAAAAGGTAAATTTTGCTTATAGACAAGAAAATTAAAAAAATTTAAAAAATTTTAAAATAATACTTGAAATTTTTTTATTATCTGCTATAATAATATCTTGTCAGAGCAATTAAGGAAGGGTTCCCGAGTGGCCAAAGGGGGCAGACTGTAAATCTGTTAGCTACGCTTTCGAAGGTTCGAATCCTTCTCCTTCCATTA
>NZ_CBDLAM010000049.1:0-22099 GCF_965301125.1 Anaerosporobacter sp.
ACTTACAAAGATTGATTCTGGGCGTACAAAAATGCATCTCGTTTTACAACTGACCATTATGTTCATTTTTAATTAATTTTATGAATAAACAATAGACAATATAAGGAATAAAAGTTATAATAATGTAAAAATATACTATTAAATTGTATATTGTGAAAGGGAATATAACCGGAAATCTCAGCTTATTATTCGTAAGGGGACACTATTATGGAAGATAAAAACTATATTGGTAATTTAATTAAGGGTTTGAGAGAGTCAAAGGGAATAAGTCAAAGCAAATTATGTAGAGGTATATGTGATAGAGCAGCCTTAGTAAGAATTGAAAGCGGTAAGAATACACCACAAAAATTACTCACGGATGCTCTGTTTCAACGGTTAGGTTTATCTATTAATAAATTTGGTGTATCCTATACGGTGGCTGAGTATAAGGCCATATTATTACATAGAGATATATTGGAATCATTATTTTGTGAAAAGTATGATATAGCGTTGGAGTTATTGAAATTGCTTGAAAAAGAATCAGTTAGCACAAGCCCAAATGTTATACTAGAGCAATTTAGCTGCGTCGTGAAGATTGTTCTTGCAATAACGGAAGGAACGGATACAGAAGAGGTTATAGAATTAATACAGAAAGGGCTTAAAAAAACGTTTACTAGGTTTAAAGCAGATGAGATTTTAGAGTATCATTTACATGATGAAGAGATCATGTTAATTACATTGCTGGCGGAAAGCTTGTATGCACAAGATAAAAGGAGTGAAGCTATTAACATATTATTCAATCTGATTGAGTACCTAGAGAAAAATGTATTAGATGATGAAGAGTTAGTACGCTTATATCCGCAAATTGCGTTATTATTATCAGAAAAGCTAGTGGAGGAAAAGAGATATGCGGAATTATATGTATGTGATCGGGCAATCAATATCCTTATTGAAAATTGTAAGATTTCATATTTGGCGGAATTATTAAGCATACAATTAAACTTTGGACTTAATGGGGAAAGTAATAAGTATGCAAAGAATAAGACGTTCTATAAGTCAGTGATAGAAGTATTAGAAGAACTTAGAGGAAATCGCGAACAAGGTGGTATTGAGAAGGTGTTAATATCTGCACCCATATCGCATGGACATGTTATTGGTAATCAGATTCGAGCACTTCGTAAGATTCTTGGAATCACACAAGAAGATCTAAGTGAAGTATGTGATCCTTTAACTGTGTCAAGGATAGAAGGGGGAAGAAAGCCGACTGATAGACATTATGAAGAATTGATGACTTCTATGGGGAGGGAAGGCATCCGTTATTATCCTTTTATTAAATCCAATGAATATGAACACCATGTATTAAGGAGAGATGTTGGAAGAAGTATGGTAAAAGAGGATTTTGAGGGGGCAGAAAGAGCACTTGTATTGTTAGAGAGAAAACTGAATCGATCAGAAGCAGTTAATGAACAATATCTGTTAAGAAGTAGGTCCTTATTAGATGCATGTAGAGGACAGATAAGCCAAGAAGTACTAATAGAGAAGTTAATAGAAGCACTTAGAATTACTGCTCCTATTAATGAGACTCCACAACGGACAAAGAAAGAATTAAGATCTCAGCTAACAGAAGAAGAATTAATTAATAATTTGGAAGGTTGGCCATTAACCCAAACAGAGACAGTAATATGGAATAACATTGGTAATGCCAAAGGAGATCTTGGAGATAGAAAGGGAAAAATTAGAATTTTATCTATTGTTAAGAATAATTATGAGAAGGATACAGTAAGTTTATATGATAATCTGTTAGGCTATGTTCTTACATGTTATAATTTAGCAAATGAGCAGTGTCGAATTGGTGACTATGTGGAATCCTTGAAAACATGTGAAGATGGAATCAGGTATTGTATATCAGCGGGAGAGGGATTTACGTTAGCTAGTCTATTAACTGTAAAAGCCGAATGTACCGTTTACGTTAATAAAAGCAAGGAAGCTTGTAAAAAAACATTTCAACAAGCTTCCTTGCTAGGGAAAATACTAGAAAATAAAATTATTTACGAATGGATTAAGATGCAGTATCATGAGCTCTATAAACTTGATATCGAGAAAGAATATTAAAAAGCATCATGGTGATCCTTTGGACAACAAATTTGCACGGTTCCATCAGTGGTGGAACTAGTAAAACTACTTGACTGACTGAGAGGTAAAACAATAGCTCCTAATAAAAAAAGTACAACGAGTGAATTTTTAAATTTTTTTAACATAATGAATACCTCCTAAATTGTTTTTTATTGTATCTTTATAATACTATGACTTTACAGCATTCGCCATGACGTTTAGTGAACATATTTGATTATACTGCGTCATGGCTTTTTTTTCGCTATTGTGTATATAATAGTTGATGTTTGAAAAAGAAGTTTATGATCAAAAAGTACAGTATTTATAGGAAGGTAGAAAATAATGCAAGAAAAATCGCCAACCACTAATGATTGGCGATAATAGATATTTTGTTATTATATCTTAGGTAAGGGCGATTAGCCACCTATTCTTTAAGCAATAGCGTTCTTATATAGATCGTTTGCTTTATTCCAATCAACAACTTGGAAGAAGTTATCGATGTAATCAGCTCTCTTATTTTGATACTTCAAGTAGTATGCATGTTCCCATACGTCCATTGCTAATACAGGACTTAAACCATCTGCTAGTACTGTATCTTGATTTGGTGTAGATACAACTACAAGTTCTTTATTCGCATCTACGGCTAACCAAGCCCAGCCAGAACCGAAACGTCCAAGGCCAGCTGCTTTAAAGCTAGCTTTAAATTCATCTAATGAACCAAACTTCTTAACAATCGCATCTTTAAGTTCACCTTCTGGTTCACTTCCGCCAGCCTTCAAACCAGCAAAGTATAGATTATGGTTATATACACCACCACCATTGTTACGAACTGCAGTCTTAATGGAATCTGGTAATTCATTTACTTTAGTAACAAGATCTTCTAATGACCATGATTGATGGTCTTTACTTCCTTCTAGTGCCTTATTTAGATTATCAACATAAGTCTGTACGTGACGATCATGATGAATTTCTACAGTAAGTGCATCTACATAAGGTTCTAATGCGTCATAAGCATATGGTAATGCTTCTAATTGAAATGGATAAGTTTTACTCATAATAAATTCCTCCTAATATTCTAATAAATATATTTAAGTTATAATATTGTTTCCTTATTGGTTAGTTATCACTAACTTTTCTTCATTATACCACTCAAAGAAAATAATTACAATACATTTTTAATAATAATTACTATTATTAAAAAATAGATAAAAATACCTATATACTATACGTAGAGTGATATTATCTTATGGGAATTACTTACAAAATTCGCCATGACGTTTAGTGAACATATTTGTTTATACTACGTCATGGGTTTCTTTTCGCCATCTAGTTTATAATAATGATGTTGGAAAAAGGATTTTTTACAAAAAAACTATAGAAGTTTAGGAAGGTGTGAAAGAATGAAGGATTCATTTTCAATTTTTATATTTGATGCTAACAGAAAGTTATTAATGCAACAAAAGTCTATTAATCAGTATCCATCAGGTGGACTTTGGGCCAATACTTGTTGTAGTTATCCTCTTGAAAATGAACCAATAGAGAAAGCAGTACATAGAAGATTGGAGGATGAATTTGGATTTGATTGTAAACTAGATAAACTTTCAGAATTTTGTTACCAAGTGTATTCAGGCAATGGGGGCTATGAATATGAATTTAACCATGTATATATTGGTTTTTACAACGGAACACCTGAACCGAATGAAGATGAGATTATGTCTTGGAAGTGGATGAATGTCTTGGAGTTGTTAGATGAACTAAGATATAACCCAGAAAATTATTCATACTGGTTTAGACAAATATACAGAGATGTACTTGATAAAGTATCAAGGAAGCAGAAAAATAGAATTTTAGGATTATAGCTATAAGAATTGGGAGAATACATAGATGGCTTTATTTTCTCACTATAATTTCAGATTGTATCTTAATAAAAGGCAGTGTATACTTATAATGATACCATAAGATATACTGTAACAAGAAATAACAAATTAGAGAAAGAAATGTAGTGAGATGACAATAGAATTAGAAAAACATTATAATAAATTTTGTGAAGATAAGAGATTAACAAGAAGACATGGACAAGTTGAATATATCACATCCATGAAATATATCCATGAGTATCTAAAGGACATGCCAAATGCTAAGATTTTAGATGTTGGAGCAGGGACAGGTAGGTATTCGGTACAGCTAGCTAACGAAGGATTTGATGTTACTGCAATTGAACTTGTAAGATATAATTTAGGTATATTGAAATCCAAAAAAAGTACCGTGAAAGCAATACAAGGTACAGCACTTGATTTATCAAGATTTACAGATAATACCTTTGACATGACATTGGTTTTTGGACCGATGTATCACCTATATAAACACGAAGACAAGGTAAAAGCACTTAGGGAAGCGAAACGTGTAACTAAAGTCGGTGGGACGATTTTAGTTGCCTATATTATGAATGAGTATAGTGTAATTACCCATGGTTTCAAGGGAGACAATATCAAGGAATGTTTAGAGAGTGGTAAACTGACTAAGGATTTTCATGTAGTATCAGAGCCAGAAGATCTGTATGATTATGTTAGAATCGAAGATATTAATAAGTTAGATGAGGAAGTTGGCTTACAACGAATCAAGTTAATTGCTGCAGACGGACCAGCAAATTATATGAGATCTGTATTGAATGGAATGGATGAGGAGACATTCAATCTGTTTATACAGTATCATTTAACGACCTGTGAAAGACCAGAGTTATTAGGAGCAAGTTCTCATACCCTGGATATCTTGCGTAAGGAATAGAGAATGAATGATATAAGTAAACGGTGCCAAAATGGGAATTGGCACCGTTGTCTTAGGTTAGCAGTGTTTTTGATGCAAATGAATGGGGCTGTTTGAAACAGCCCCATTCATTATTTTTTAATTGAGATTATCTCGCCACTTTCTTCTGGAAGAAGTCGCATGATACCCCACATACCTTGTTCAATATCCCACGTAATACTTGTTGATTGATACAAGTAATCTCCTGGCTCAGTTTTAATACAATTATCTTGATTAATTACTTGAAGATTACGTGTTCCACCAATTGTAACTGCGCCGTATACACCATTAATGATAGAATCCATATTTGTTGGTTCATTATGACTTAATTGATTGTGGACGAAGAGTGGAATCGTTCTAGATTGGCTAGCAGGTACGAATAATTTAATTACTAAGGGATCATTCACTTTGGCTAATAATACGGGAGTAAGTGGGTCATCCTTATTCTCTAGTATTGAGCGAAATACTTCTTTAACCTGTTCATTTGCTTTCAATCGATTAAAGAATGGTTCGCTTCTTAGATTGAATCCTTTCATTCCTTGATCTTCTGTATCAAAATCAAATGGAGTTAATTGTGGTTCAAAGAACATCTTTGGAAGTAACTTTCCGTCTTTATTCAGAAGATAGATACCATTATGAGCAAGTAAGGAGAACTGTCTATAGCTAGGTAGGAATGGGTTCTTTATGGTTAATTGATCTCCAGTACAGGCTTTTTTCTTATCTATACTAGTAAGTGTAGTGGATCCAACTGGTGCCAGGTTAAGAGCTCCAAACAATCCATGGTGACGATGATTTATAGTATCAGCAAAATCAACTAAAATTGCTTGTTGTGCACTTTCTTCATAAAACCAATAGTACGTGAATGTGTCTCCAACTCCGATTGTTTGGTCTGGATTAAAACCTACGGTTGCGCCATCAGAGTTCAGTACATTGTACACTGCCATTTGTGAGTGCATGGAAACCCTTGAACTATTTGGCCATTCATCTTGTACGGGTACTTCAGGGAAGAATGGTACTTCAAAATTATTCGGTAATAGATTGGTTAACCTAAGTTCTAATAGTTCACCGGCATTTATGGTAAGGATGAGTGGTTTAGGATTCATCTCTCCACATAAAACCTTTTCAGCGTCTTTGAATTCTACATAGGTCATTCCAAATGAATCATGGTCACCAAATTTATTGTAGATAATATCTGATTGGATTGCAGCTATATGGAATTTTCTTGTCCTTACTCCTGCTGGTACATCTGGTTTTTTGGAAATTGCCATCTCTGGAGGTTCACCAGTTTTACATGGCAATGGTTCTGTTCTGATTGGTAGCTTTTTACGATCCTTTAATGTATATAGTCCCGGTATTCTTGTTCCCCTAACACGAGTAATACCCCAGGTTCCTAGCCAGAAATCGTCTCGGCCTCCTGAATAATATAGCACATCAAAGTCTTTGTTCTTATCTTCCCATTCGGTACCATCCAGTGAGAATTCAAAAGTAAATGCTTCAGAGATACCAATGTGATTTTCCTCCGTACGCCTTGAATTCATAATCTTAGTTTGTGTTCTCCAAGAGTAACGGTGAAAATTAATAGCATGGGATTCCTCGTGGGAACCATCTATTAGACGGACTCTTACAGGATCTCCAACATAACCTTCAAAAATTGGTGTACATGGATCTCCATGAACAAAAGAGCTAAGAGCATAAGCAGGGTCTCCCTTTCTGAACTGAAGAGGAGCACTTGCATAGTTAAATGCCATGATACCGAAATCGTCCATGACTCCTACCTGTTCAGGTGGATTAAGTGGGTCACCTTTCCGATCAAAAGCAGGAATGAAATCAGCTACAGCAAGATTAAATTCTCTGAAATCTGGTAGGAATGGATTCTCTACAGCAATCTGGCTACCTGCCTCAGCCTTACATCCTGAATGACTATCAAAGAAGCAAGAACCTTCTGGCTCAACGATGAGCGCAGCAAAAAGCCCATGTAATTGAACTGAGTTAGCAAATAAATGATCGTGAAAGAAACAAGCTCGTAATTCCACATCAGCATACCATCTAAATACAACTGTTTGTTCAAAACTAGCCCCAGTGAAGTAATTCCAACCTGTATTGGCTCCATCGGAGGATAAGACATCAAATTTCACTAAGTGCACGTGAGTGGAAGCAAATAATGTCTCTGTTAGTTTTTGAAAGGCATTCGGACCTAATTGTTCAGGGAATTTGTTAGTAAAATGAACTTCAATACATTCCCCAGCATTGGCGTGAATAAAGAGCGGTTCTGGCCGTTTGGTTCCATTCATGATATCTTTTTCATCTTTTTCGAGTACATAGAAACGGCCTTCAGGATCATTCCAACATTCCTCATTGTAGATAAGTTTACGCTGAATTCCTACTATGTCATACCTACGAATTGGTGCATCTTTAGGGCACGCATTTACGAAAAGTGCACCTAATTCAGCATTTGGTGCTAGGGCATTCTTCTCTAAGTTAGTAATAGGTAGCGGTCTATCCCAACCGATAGGAGGTACAGGAGCACGGTTTCCAAACGTACCAGGTATAAATAACGGATAACCAGGTTTGTCTTTTGTTGGTTTAGGTGGTCTAGGGCGGTCTGGAAGAGGTATTAATCTAGTAATTGGTGTTCCATCAGGGTAAAATCTTGTTCCATCCTCTAGTACATTATGAATTCTTTGTAATCCCCACATACCTTCTTCAAAATGAGGATATAAATGACAGTGATAGATTACATCTCCATATGCCTTTTGTATACTACCAGCACCGTATAATACATGAAAAGCTGCTGTTTGCCCAGGACTTAGATGGATAGAATCGATTATATTAGAGCCTGGATCCTGAGTGTCACTATTCCATTGTTGCAAATGTAGATGGAAGATATGTGTTTCCTTCATACCACCACTAATGGCATACCAATGGATTGGATCACCAACATAACCTCTTGGAAGGATGGTTGGAGGTGGGTCACCGAATACCCAGGAATCATGGTGAACTTCTTCACCAATGCATTCAGGACATACAATTCCTTTCTCTATTAGGTTCAGACGATTTCGTAGTGGCTCAGAACGATAATTGATGGAATGAGTCATGGCAGCAGTCCCAGAAATAGGATCAAATGCTGTTTCTAAACATCTGTTTTTAACGGGTGCTTCATCGTGGAAGATTGTTACATACTCACGAAAATCTGGTAAGAATGGATGATGAATATCTGCAAAGACTCCACTTTTTAGTTTCCTACCTGTATGTGGATCTGTCCAAGTACTTCCCATTGGTTCCACAATAACGGCGCCAAAGAGGCCATGAATATTACTTCCCAGTTCACTACTTAAAGGATTTCCAAGATCGGATAACTGGAATCCTCCTTGGGTGGTAGCTTCCCATCGATATATAACCGTCTCTTCAGGTGCGGCTAATGAAGATTCATTAAGTCCAACAAAAGCACCGTCGGAAGTCTGTATTTCACAATTAAGTCCCTTTATATTTATCCCTGTTGAAAAACAGAGTTTATTGGTAAAGGCAATTTCAAGGATATCAAACTGATTCACACGAATTACCAAAGGCTGAACGAGGTTAACGAATGTACCTGGGCACTTGTCAACTAATTTCTTTACCTTTGATTCATTTTCTTTTAATACGTACATTAATCCATCTGGATCTACATCCCCATATTTGTTATATACAATGGGAATTTGTATAGCCGATACGTCAAAATGTTTAATCATACTACATCACCTACCATGTGTCAGGTATTTTATTTTTTTCGGTTTCAGCAAATAAAGCTGATATAGCATCTATTCTAATTTGGAATACGTTATTTTTTAATGCTGCAGACACACCAAATTTGGCATTTACCCATATTTCTTCATTTTCAACCTTTTCTAATGTGCCTACTAAAAAGAATGGGTAATATTCTGTCATAACTAATACTTTCTTACCGATGCTATCTGATAATTTTTTTTCAATACTTTTACTCATAATAAAACATGCTCCTTCCCAATGTTTCAATCGAATTCCCAATTAATAAAGCGAAATTCTTACGTCTGGATCGAATGGCATATACCACGCAATTTGATTTAAAGGAATTATTAATGGAGTAGGGAATATAAATTCTGGAGCCTGATTCATTTTAATATTCACTTTTTCGAGCAGAGCGTATTCATCCGTTACTTCCTTTAATTTTCCTACGAATATAGGACGAAAAACTTGGTTTAAGATATTAAGTTGATTTGCTTTTAATACAAGCATCACGTTGGTACCTAGATGTTTGCATAACATATCAGCAAGCAAAGGGTTTTTAAGTGTACTTGTAGTAGTTAAGAATTTAGTTTCATCAATATTATTTGTCATTTTACATGCCCCCATAATTAATGTTCTTGAACAAACTTGTCAGGAAATATAGTAAGTTCTCCTTGAAGTAACTCAGAGCCTACTCTAATTTCGGTATCAAAAAGTGGTGCAGAATATACATATAGCGCTGCTGGAGATTCACAAGTATTATTCTTTGCGTATATCGTAATTTCTCTTGAAGCTCCATCAGCTAAAGCTACATGGAAAATCGCTACCATAGTATCTTTGGTTGGTGCGTGATAACATTCCAGTTTCTCAGATCGAAAAATAAATTTACCTAAACCATCGTAAAGGACAAACTCACCTAAATGTGATGTGAATTCCCTACGGATATGAATCGTGAATCGATATTTTTGGGTACAGTCGTCATAGCAACCATGTTCACAGAGGTCTGGATCATCTAAACAGCGGTCGCTATATTGATAATCGATTTTTTTATAAAGGTAAGTTTCTTCTTCTTCGCAGCTGCATTCTTGATCTCCACATATGGTTCCATTGCCAATAACTAAATCTTGAGTATGTGGAAAACGTGGAATATCGCAAACCTCTGGTTCACATATTGGGCCAAAAACACTACTGCACATACTGTTTGAAGTGCTAGAGGTACTAGAGCTACTAGAGGTACTAGAGGTACTAGAGCTACTTGAACTGCTAGAACTGGAAGTATCATGTGAATGTCCCTTGCAATTACATCGACACTTTCCTTTGCAATTAGGATTATCACAACTACAATGCCTGTGGTGATGTTTTGAACTGCTTTTGTATTTCCAATGGATTTTCGTAGGGAATCCGGATTTGAATTGTTTATACTTATCCATTAAGATCAAACCTTTCTAGATTTTACTGTTTTGTCTTTCATACTAATCATAATATAGTGTATGTCGAAATGTGATAATGTGTGATAATATATGTCGAATATTATGGAAAAGTATGAAAATAACATAAGAGAATAACATGTAGAAATTAAATTATAAGTAAATAGCGAGATAAACCATAAAATAAAAAACTCACATGACAATTGTCACTTTTAATAAATACTATATTGCATAGAAGAATAGTATATGGTAATATATCCAAAGGAAGAAAATACCTATTTAGACGGAAGGCTCCATTGGGCTAATTGAAAGTGAGGGGAAATTGATGAAAGAGCTATTGTGGAACAAAAGAGGGAAGTTTATACAGTATCTGTTTGCTTCGTTTATGTTTATTGTAGATCGTTATGTACAGATTGTAATATTTTCGGTTATTTTAGGAGCTATTGAGCAAGGTGCAGATGCTGATATGAATAGGATTATTGGGATTGCAATCTTCGCAGGATTGTATAGTTCAATTAGTTTTATAATTTCAAGGATGCTTCGTATTGGTTTTATGAGAAATATCATACTTGAAGTAAGAAAACAGGCATTCGATAAAATTATGAGAATGTCGTTTAAGCAGTTTAATAGAAAATCAAAAGATGTGTACTTATCTAATTTGATTAATGATATTAACACATTTGAAGAGAGTTTTTTTGTAAGTTTATTAAATTTCTTAATTAATACGGGAATGTTTATTATAAGTTTCATTGTGTTACTATTTTTAGATCCTGTTTTGGCAGGATATATGGTGGTTGCTTCTGCGATATTGTATGTAATATCTTATTTCTTCTCTAAGAAAACAGTAACTTTACAAGAAGAAGTATCAAAGCAAAATGAAACATTTACTACGAATATCAATAACACTTTTCAAGGAATTGAAATCTTGAAATTAAATCGCATTGATGATAAGTTCTTACAGAAGAGTTTAGATGGTCTTCATAAATTAGAATTAAGAAAATATATCTTTAATGTTTTTGCAGAGTGTCAAAAGAACTTAATTAATATAATTGGCTATGTTATTTCTTGTTTTTTGATGTTGTATCTATGTCTTAATTTTGATAAAGGAATAACATTAACAAATGCAGCTATTGTATTTCAGCTAGGAACTACGATGTCATTTAACTTGATTGAAGCGTTTCCACTATGGAATAAGATAAAGGCTTCTTCGATGATTTATGAAAAGATAACGAAGGATGATGAAGAAGATAGTGATGGTGTAGATGAATTTACAGATTCTGAAAAGGCAGAAAACTTCACAATCAATCATGAAATTGAAGTAAAAGATGTGTCATTTAGTTATGGTGACAAAGAAATTCTAAAGAATGCTAACTTCGTTATAGAAAAAGGTAAGAAGTATCTAATTAAAGGAGTTAGCGGCGCTGGTAAATCTACGTTAATGAACTTACTTGCGATGACCTATGATGACTATGAGGGACAGATTCTAGCAGATGGAGTAGATTATAAGAATATAAAAGAAGGTTCTTTTCATGCTAAAGTATCGTTCATCTATCAAAATGTATTCTTATTTGAAGATACCATTCGGAATAATATCTCCTTATATAAGGAGATTCCTGATGACCTGATTCATTCAGCAGTAGAGGCATGTGATTTGTCAGAATTAGTAGCAAGTCAAGAAAATGGATTAGACCAGGTTTTAAAAGAAAATGGGAAAAACCTCTCAGGAGGGCAAAGACAAAGAATCTCTATTGCAAGAGCTATTGCCAAAGATGCAGAGATTTTGTTCATTGATGAAGGAACTTCTAGTTTGAATGAAGAGCTTGGAAGAGAGATAGAAAAGGTATTCCTAGCCCTTCCACAGACAGTAGTTGCAATAAGTCATAGGTACTACGAAGGGATATCGGAGCAATATGATTATGTTTTAGAAATCAAGAATGGAGAAATACTTACAAGTAGTGCGATAGATTATTTCGGGGAGGTGGTTACATGCTAAAGAGAGTACTACGACCATTTCCACAACTTATTATAGCTTTGATTTGTCTTGCTGTTGGTACAATCTTAGATGGTATTGTATTAGTAAAGATGATGGGATTCTTGGATTATGCCCTTGTGGGAGATATGGAGACTCTAAAGGCAGAAATACCAGGATTCTTATTACAAGCATGTTTGTTAATACCAATTGGTTTGTTAGGAAACATAACAAAATCTTGGTTTCGTAAAGATGCGAACCTTAGTATGAAGAGATATTATATTCGTGGTATATTTAAGAAGAATATATCTGAGTTTCAACAGGAAAACACTGCAATCTATATATCTAGACTAACAAATGATTGCAATACTCTTGATACCAACTTTGTTGAAGGAATCTTCACAATATTCAATGGTATTACCAATTTCTGTGTTGCTATTTGGATTCTATCTACAGTAGGAGAAGGAATGATTGGTTTTGCAGTCGGTATTACTCTAATTACGGCTGTAGTATCTATATTATTGTCAAGACCCGTATCTAAGAAAGTAAAAGAGCGTAGTGATCATTTTGACGGATATACTTCTTATATCAAGGAAGTATTATCTGCATTCCATATTGTAAAGAGCAATAATCTAAAGGATAAGGTTACAAATGATTATTATGAGAAGAGTACAGAGATTCAACAAAAGGGATATATTATAGAAAAAATATTTACATTTATTAATGCGTTACAAAACGGTTCCTTCTCTTTGATGATTTATCTTGGACTTTGCTTTCTAACATATCAAGCAATTAGAGGGAATATCACAGCAGCAGGGGCATTAACGGTTTCACAGGCAATTCAACGAATTGCATGGCCTCTTATGATGATGAGTGAAGCAGTACCAAAATTATTTGCGTCTAAGGATCTTGGCAAGAAGATCAAAGATAGTTTATTAAATAAAAATGAACACGAAGAAAACATTTCGTTGCATGAATTTAATGATAAGATTGAATTAAGAGATGTTGGGTTTGTTTATGACGATGCAGAGGATAAAGCAAGGACACTTCATGATGTGAATATGGAACTTAAGAAGAATGGTAAATATCTAATTATTGGGCCATCGGGTGGTGGTAAATCTACTTTACTAAAATTACTTCGTAAATACTATGATACGACAGAGGGAAAATTATTGATAGACAATAAGCCTTTATCAGATGTTAAGAAGGATGATTATTTCTCGTTGATTGCCAATGTAGAGCAGCAAGTATTTATCTTTGAAGATACATTAAAGAATAACCTTACTTTGTATAAAGAGTATTCAGATGAGGAATTGAAAGAAGCAATTAAAGTGGCTGGATTAACTTCCTTCGTTGATAATCTTCCAGATGGACTTAACACAATGATTTATGATAATGGCAAGAATATCTCTGGTGGAGAACGAAGCCGTATCGTTATAGCAAGAGCGATGTTAGCAAAAGCAAGTATCTTGTTTATGGATGAGGCATTTGCGGCACTGGATATGGAACGTGCGAAAGAGATTGAACAAACAATTCTTCAGCTGAAGAATATTACTGTAATTAATGTTAGTCATGTTATCTTTAAGGATACCAAATCTCAGTACGATAAGGTATTCCATGTGAAAGGAACAGTGACAGAAGGGTAATTTAATGGGCTGTCACATGAATGCTACTAACGATAGAATCAGAACAAACAGTTGCATTGTAGATTTGAGAAAAGTTTTTAAATTAAAAGCATTTACACACCGGTAAAAAAACAATCCCGTGAAGTTGAATGCCTATGTCGAACATTTTATATTCGCCATAGGCACACACCTTCACGGGATTGTTTTTTAACGTTGCATTTCATTGCTTTTAATTTAAAAACTTTATTTATACTTCCTTTTAGCAACTGTTTATTCTGATTCTATCATTTGTTCATCTTAGTGTGACAGTCCCATTAAATGAGTATTAGTGGATTATTAAATGAGAATTATTCTGATTCAAACCCTATTAATAAGCCACCTTTTTCTGCATAGTAACTACATAAGCCACTTGTTTTCATTATTTCAATATCGCAGTTTGGATGTATTTCTCTAATTTTAGATTCTACATAGTTTGCTACATCTTTGGCAAAACAATGTGCGATAACAACTCTACCACCACGATAATTTCTCTCTAACATTTCTGAAATAGCTTTGCCATAAACCGTCAATTTACCGCGGCATTTACTTAGTAAATCTATCGTTCCTTCTTCACTAGCAACCCCTAAGATTTTAATACCAAGTATACCTGCCATACTGGCTTTCAATCTACTGATACGACCATTTTTAACGAGATTATCAAGTGATTCTAGAATAAAGAGTAGATTTGTATGTTTACAGTAATCATCAATATTTTTACAGATACTTTCAAAATCCATACCGTTAGTTATGTATTCGGTTAATTTTCGAACAATAAGTGACATCTCGGGACCAGTTGATTTAGAATCAATAAGATATATGTTTCTATTAGGATATTTATCTTTAAAAAGCTCCATAGCAATTTGAGCACTAGAATAACTAGCAGATAGGGTTCCTGTGATTGTTATAACAAATACATTTTCAGATTTCTCGTATGCTTTAAGCCATTCATCAGGACTTGGAGCAGCACTTCCTGTTTTTCCTTTATATGAATACATCTCTTTCATAAATTCTTCGATATTAAGATCGATGGAATCAATGAATACTTTATCTCCGATATCAAGTTTTAATGGTGACCTTGTAAAATCTATTTTGTCAGCGACATCTGCTCTTAGACTAATTAAATCACAACCTGAATCAACAACAATACCAAATTTCATAATTACCTCCAAAATCTATCTTATCATAATCGTAATATAGTTTTTAATACTATATGAGATTGTACTACAGTCTATAATATGTTACAATTTACAAAAGATGCTAAAATGTAAACATATTATGGTCAATGGTAAATTAATAGAGAGAAAGGTCGTACAAATTATGAGAGTGTCTGAAAGAGGAACCAATCTTACCACACGGAACCAGTATATAAGGGTGTGTATTGCTAAATCCTTATTACAATTGATGGAAGAAAAATCATTTGAAAAAATAACTATAACAGAGGTTGTTAATAACGCCAATGTATCAAGAATGACATTTTATAAATACTATAAAAGCAAACAGGAAGTCTTATCTGATTATATGTATGAGATAGTAAATGATTATATGGAAGAGACAAAGGCACGATCAGATATTGGGAACTTTCATGATTATGAACACATTTGCCATTGTTTTGAATTCTTTAAACAATATAGTCCATTTATATTGACACTTATTCATGCGAATATGCATGCTGTAATTATAAATGCTCTAAATGATTATATGGATACCTATGTATTACCAACGTCGAAATACACCCGTTACGAGTTATATTATTATGCAGGTGCTTTATGTAATATATATATGAAGTGGATTGAATCAGGAGTACAAGAGACACCGGAGGAAATTGCGATAATGATAGTTTCTAGTGGTGAACATAAAGATTAAGGATTTTGCAGTGTAGTAGTGATAGCGATAATATCAATATTGTAGTAAAATAGGATTAGAAAGAGAAAACATAATCAATTTTAATATAGAAATATGAGAGGATAAAATGACAAAAGAAGCAATACAAAATATATTATCGGCATTGGATCAAGAATATGGAACTACAAAGGTAGGTTTCTTACACCATGCAGACTGGCAGCTACTGCTTGCAATCATGTTAAGCGCACAGAGTACAGATAAACAAGTGTATGAAGTGTTACCAAAACTTTGGGATAGATTTACTTCTATAGAACAAATGGCAGAAGCACCAGTAGAAGAGATTGAAGACTATATTAAATCCATAGGGTTATACAAAAGTAAAGCCAAGAACATGAAACAATGTTGCGGCCAAATTATTAGTGAATATAATAGCGTGGTACCAAGGGCAATAGAAGAATTAGTAAAGTTGGCTGGTGTAGGAAGAAAATCAGCTACTTTGTTTTTAGCAGATGCTTATGGAATACCTGGGGTAACGGTAGATACCCATGTATTAAGAATCGCTAAAAGACTTGGCTGGGCGAATGGAAATAATCCTGTGCAAGTTGAGAAAGAGTTAATGCAAGTACTTCCTAAGGAAAACTGGAATCGTATCAATTTTCAATTAATTTATCATGGTAGAAGTGTATGCACTGCAAGGAAGTGTAACTGTGAGAAGTGTTTGTTAAGTGAATGGTGTGAGAAAAAAGATTGTGTATCGAAGTAAGAATCGAAATAAGTACAGTAATTTACTTTTTCAAAGAATCGTGTTATTGTATAGGTGTGACTAACTGAAATTAGAGTTTGATTTAGATATAGGAGAATGTAATATGAAATTAATCTCATGGAATGTGAATGGAATCAGAGCGTGTGTACAAAAAGGATTCTTAGATTTTTTTAAAGAAGTTGATGCAGATATCTTTTGTATACAAGAAAGTAAATTGCAAGCTGGACAGATAGACTTAGAACTAGAAGGTTATCATCAATATTGGAATTATGCATTGAAAAAGGGCTATTCAGGAACAGCTATTTTTACAAAACAAGAACCATTAAGTGTATCTTATGGACTGGGAATTGAAGATCATGACAAAGAAGGGCGCGTTATTACGCTGGAGTTTGATAAGTTTTATATGGTGACAGTTTATACACCAAATTCACAAAATGAATTAGCTAGACTATCCTATCGTATGGATTGGGAAGATGTTTTTAGAGATTACCTTAAGAAACTCGATGAGACGAAACCTGTAATTGTATGTGGTGATATGAACGTTGCACACAAAGAAATCGATTTGAAAAACCCTAAGACAAACCAAAGGAATGCAGGATTTACGATTGAAGAGAGAACTAAATTTAGCGATTTATTAGAAACTGGTTTTACGGATACATTCCGTTATTTTTATCCAGATATGGAAGGGATCTATTCTTGGTGGTCTTATCGCTTCAAAGCAAGAGAGAAGAATACTGGTTGGCGTATTGACTATTTCTTAACTTCAAGTAGTTTGGAGGACAAGCTTACTGGTGCAAAGATACATACTGAGATACTTGGTTCCGACCATTGTCCAGTTGAATTAGATATTGAGTTATAATTGTCAACAAGAATAGGAGCACGCTGTGAATACGAAGAAATTTCTTGATATAATGGAGATAGCTGAGAAGCTAAAGTGTAATACTAGACATTCGTGGACTTCCAATGGTCGACATGAGAGTGTGGCAGACCATAGTTGGAGACTTGCTTTTATGGCACTTATGGTAAGAGATGAATTCAAAGAATTAGATATGGATAAGGTTATCCGTATGTGTATTATTCATGATCTGGGAGAGGCCATAACAGGAGATATTCCTGCCTTTGACAAGACAGAGGAAGATGAGGAAATCGAGGATCAAAAACTAATGGAATGGCTAGATACATTCCCTCAGCCATATCAAGATGACTTCAAAACTATGCTAACAGAGATGAAAGAGTTATCTAGTGAGGAAGCTAAATTATATAAAGCGCTTGACAACTTAGAGGCGGTTATGCAACATAATTCAGCAGATATATCAACCTGGTTACCTCTTGAATATGAATTACAATTTACGTATGGTAAGGATAAAGTAGCGTTTTCTCCTTATTTACAAGAATTAAAAGCAGAGATCGATAAGCAAACAAGAGCGAAAATCGAGAAAGCAAAAGAGTAAAATATGATAAACAAAGAGGAACTGCTTCACTTAAGATAGTGGGCAGTTTCTTTTTGTTTATCAAAAATTAATTGATTGAATATAATGAAAAATTTACCTAATTTATAAAATTATGGTTGACATTTCTTGAATAAGGGAATATATTATATATCATACAAATCATACATAATATATATGAAATATATAAATTAACTTTAGTGCTGAAACATCACATATTTCATATAGATTAGTATAAGGATTCGTTAGATTTGCAGATAAAGGGGGAAAGTACCTAATGGATATAGAAGTTATTCAGGAATATATTCCGCTTTATGTGGAAGCAGCTAAATTAACACTGCGTTTAGCTGTAATTGGGATTATAGGAGCAATTATTGTTGGATTTATATGTAGCATCATTCGATATTATAAGATTCCGATTATACATAAGATTGTAGGTGGATATATAGAATTATCAAGAAATACTCCATTACTAATCCAGTTATTCTTTTTATACTTTGGGTTACCCAAGATAGGAATTATCATGAGTTCTGAAGCGTGTGCCATTGTAGGCCTTATTTTCCTTGGTGGGAGTTACATGTCGGAAGCATTTCGTAGTGGACTAGAAGCAATACCAAGGATACAAGAGGAAGCAGGACTATGCCTTGGACTTAAAAGGTGGCAAGTAATTAAATCAATATTATTACCACAAGCTATTATGATTTCTATGCCAGCATTTCTAGCGAATATCATATTTTTAATTAAAGAAACATCAGTATTTAGTGTAGTTGCTTTAGCTGATTTAATGTATGTAGCAAAAGATTTAATCGGATTATATTACCAGACAGATGAAGCATTATTCTTGTTGGTAGTGGCATATTTGATATTACTCCTTCCGATTTCTATCGTATTCACAATAGTGGAAAGGAGGCTAAAACGTGTGGCAATCGGCAATTGATGTATTGTTTCAAGGTAGGAATTTCGTTCGTTTATTAGAAGGTCTATGGGTAACGGTTAGGGTTTCACTCCTATCGATTCTATTATCCATTCTTCTTGGAATACTTTTAGGATTTATAATGACGAATAAGAATCCGGTAATCAAGGTAGTTACAAAGATATATTTGGAATTTGTTCGTATCATGCCACAGTTAGTGCTGTTATTCCTAGTTTATTTTGGCCTTTCTAGAACCTTAGGTATTAACCTTTCCGGTGAGCTTTCTGCTATATTAGTATTTACCATATGGGGAACTGCTGAGATGGGGGATTTAGTTAGAGGGGCGCTTGAATCTATACCAGTGCATCAATATGAAAGTGGTAGGGCACTGGGATTAACAGAGAGGCAGCTTTATATGAATATCATCTTACCTCAAACCTTTCGAAGATTGATACCTCAGGCAATGAATCTTGTGACTCGTATGATTAAAACAACTTCATTAATTGTTTTAATTGGAGTAGTGGAAGTTGTTAAAGTGGGGCAGCAGATTATCGAAGCTTCCAGGCTTACAGCACCAGGAGCAGCCATAGTAATCTATGCAACGATATTCTTTATGTATTTTATTATCTGTTTTCCACTTTCGAAGATTGCTGGTAGATTAGAACAACAATGGAAAGATTAGAGGTGAGATATGCATGAATACTAATATTGATGAAATTACACTGCAAATCAAGAATATAGAAAAAAGATTTGATCAAAGCAATATACTAAATGGCCTATCATTTGATGTAAAGAAGGGTGAAGTGATTGTAATATTAGGACCTTCTGGCTGTGGAAAGAGTACGTTACTTCGCTGTATTAATGGTTTAGAAAGCATACAAAATGGAGAAATCCTATTAAATGGAGAAAATATTCTCGAAAGCAAACAAAAGATGTATGCGATTCGACAAAAGATTGGTATGGTATTCCAAAGCTATGATTTGTTTCCACATATGAATATTATTGATAATATTACTTTAGGCCCCATTAAAGCACAGAAACGAAAAAAAGAAGAAGTGCGTGAGGAAGCAAAGAAGTTACTGGAACGTGTTGGGTTATTAGATAAGGCTAATGCATATCCAAGACAGCTTTCTGGAGGACAAAAGCAGAGAGTTGCTATAGTAAGAGCCCTTTGTATGCATCCTGAGATTATGCTATTTGATGAAGTTACTGCAGCACTTGATCCAGAGATGGTAAGAGAAGTATTAGATGTAATGTTAGAACTTGCAAAGCAAGGAACTACCATGTTAATCGTAACGCATGAGATGTCATTTGCCAGAGCAATTGCAGATAGAGTCATATTCTTAGATGAAGGAGTAATAGTAGAAGAGTCGGATCCAGAGACTTTCTTTACTAATCCAAAGACAGAACGTGCACGTAAATTTTTAGATGTGTTTTCTTTTGAGAATGTACATAACAATGAAACAAAATAGGAGGGATTATTATGAGTAAGAAATTTCAGAAAAAGATCATTTTAGTAACATCGTTAGTATTAGTATTGGCAATGGCATTAACTGCTTGTGGGAAAAAATCTTCTAATGAAGATAAAGGCTCAAAGGCAAGAACCCTACAAGAGATTAAGGACAGTGATGAAGTAGTAATTGGAGTATTCTCTGATAAGAAACCATTTGGTTATGTTGATGAGAATGGTAAGTATCAAGGATATGATGTTTATTTTGGAAATCGTATTGCTGAGGATCTAGGAGTTAAAGTGAAGTATGTTCCAGTAGAAGCTGCAAGCCGTGTGGAATACTTACGTTCTGCAAAAGTTGATATCATACTTGCTAATTTCACTGTAAATGAGGAACGTTCAGAACAAGTTGATTTTGCATTACCTTATATGAAAGTAGCACTTGGAATTGTTTCACCAGACAGTGCATTAATTACGGACCCTGAGGAATTGAATGGAAAGACATTGATTGTAAGTAAAGGTACAACAGCAGAAACATATTTCACAGAAAATTATCCAGATGTTAAACTTCTTAAATTTGACCAATATAGTGAAGCCTATAATGCATTGTTAGATGGAAGAGGAGAGGCATTATCAACTGATAATACAGAAGTACTTGCTTGGGCACTAGAGAATAAAGGTTTCTCTGTTGGTGTTGATTCCCTTGGAAATCAAGATACAATTGCAGCAGCAGTGCAAAAGGGAAATACAGAACTTCTTGAATGGATAAATGATGAGATTCGTGACTTAGCAGAGGAACAGTTCTTCCATAAAGCTTATGAAAAAACATTAGCACCAGTATATGGTGACGCAGCAGATCCAGAGAGTCTAGTAGTTGAAGGCGGCGTTATAGAATAATATATAAGGAAAAGTATGTCATAGGACAGTGGTATTACATGTCTTATGACATACTTTTTCTTTATTTAAAATGAGGTGATTCCATTTAAATCTACGTGTTCATCTTCATCCATTGGTATAATGATACACTTTCTGCCATTAATAAACTCGGATGTAATTTCTTGTACCTTCTCTGGTTTAACACGAACGATTACGTCGCAATCGGCTTCATTTACCTCAGAGGTAGTAACTTCTTCTAATTTCTCTTGTAATTGTTGAACCTTTTCTACTAGTGCCTTTTCCTTCTTGACTTGTGCGCTAGCGGCCAGCACTTTGCTATCTAATAGGTGATCTACAACTGGAGGAGTATCGCCAAATTTCTCCCCATAAGAGTTCTTGATTTTCTTAGATATCTCTTCGGGTAAATCACAGGATTCAATCACTTCATGGATAGAATCCGGAGTAAGGATCACAGGATCCTTTTTAATATCTTTGTAAAGTGCTTGCTCTTCCTTTAATTGACTAAGAGAATCTTGAATCTCCATGAAAACAAAATTACTCTTTTCTTCATCCGGGATTGCTTTGCTTATAATATTCTGGAATGCATGCTTTTGTTCAGTTGCTGTTTCTTTGGGAGGGCAGCCCAATACGAATTCCATGAACTCTTTATGTGGCTCTTTCGCATCCTTTGTATAGTACATAACAGAATGAATATCAGAGCTACGGTTTGAGAATGCTGGGAATACAAATCCCGTGTCAGGAGCGTTCACAACCCAGTCACGATTACGTGGACCAATACGATTCTCAATTTCTAAGTAGCCAAGCCCAGCCTTTGTTAATGTAACTGGACATACGGCACATAATAGATATTCATATACTTCTTCGGATTCATCTAATTTATTGTTATCACTGGTTTTCGTCATAACATCGTAAGCATCATGATATACCAAGATTAGATAATTACCAGCATAATCATAATTGTCGATAATTAATTGATAGAAGGAATCTAATAAACCTTCGTTTTTTAATCTACTTTCTTTTAGCCCCATAAGGAATTGTTGTTTTCCTCCTGCTTTTTCTTCATCAAGAGGGAATTCTAGCTGAAGTATGTTA